>JBIKQC010000357.1:0-5317 GCA_044349855.1 Saprospira sp. | reverse complement strand
GGTAGCAGCTATTTTATTGTTTCATATCTTTGTAAATATGGGTATGACCATGGGGTTATTACCTGTCATTGGTATTCCGCTTCCATTTATCAGCTACGGAGGTTCTTCCATGATTTCTTTTTCACTCATGATGTCCATTCTGATAAAACTGGACAGTGAACGTTCTACTGCATTCCGTTAGTAATAAACCCTTTTCCGTGTTACGATATCAGATCATAAGAATTCTACAGATAACAGTGGCCATTCTGCTTGTAGGGAGGGCCTGGCAGCATCTGTTTTGGGATGCCCCATACGAGTTTTTATTTACAAAACAGTTGGGATTTACAGATTGGTTTGTAGGTAAATGGACAGCCGTTACGGGTTGGGTTTATCTGCTTGGCGTTATTTTTTGTTTTACACTGGACAATAGGGATTCCCGATGGGGCTATATTTATGTGGTGTACTCAGCTACTCTGCTTTTGTTGGCACAGCTTTACAGAGCCTCCAATGATTGTGAGGTTCCGACTCTTTTTCTGTATGCATCTCAAATTGCTACTCCCTTACTCTATTATCAGCTGCAATTTACAAAGATACCAATAGGCAGGATCATGAATACACTTAAAATTTCGCTGACATTGACTCTTGGCGGATATGCCTGGTATGCCTTCGGATGGTATTATGGTCAAAAAGACAGTTGGCATAATGGCCTTCAAAATGTTTTTGGCACTGATCAAAATACTGCATCTTATCTGCTCATTACGCTTGGCATAGTGGAATGCCTTATAATTGTTGTTCTCTGGGTTAAACCGCTTCAGAAAATCGGCTTTGCTGGAATCCTGTTTTGGGGAACCTTATTGATGCTGGCATCTGTAGCGTTATTTTTCATGGAACATCCGCACTGGAAATCGGGTTTGCGTTCAGCCTGGGAACTGCTCTGTCTTATCCCAAATGCCGGCCTTTCTTATGCGCTCTGGAGTTACGTGAATATTAAAAAGAAAGAAGAGAATTTTTAAAAGATAAAAGTTTAAAGATAAAAGATAAAAGTAATCAGAAAGGTGGGTTTGAAATTTCAATAATACGCCGAGCTCCTCAAAAATCTGCGTTGATCATTATTATTCGTGTATTAAAGCATATCAGCGTTCATTCTTTTTAATTTTGATAATTACTTATTGCGAATCATGTCCATTTGTCATAAGCACCAGCATATGGAAGCGGCCATTTCGAGTACAGAGCCAAGCTTGAAAATTCAATAAAAAAGTAAAAAAATCTCGCGGCAGCGCAAGGCGATTATGTTTAACTTTGATATTTCAACCTTGATTGGCAATTATTAACAAATATTTTATGACAGCGTTTCACACTGAAACAGGAACCGACCTAACAAAAGCAGCTGCTTTTCTGAAAGCTGATGAAACTGTAGCCATCCCGACAGAGACTGTTTATGGCCTGGCCGGCAATGCCCTGCACTTAAAAGCCGTTCATAGAATTTTTGCAGTAAAAAAACGTCCGCTCTACAATCCGCTAATAGTTCACATAAAAGGACTGGAAGAGCTGGATAAATATGCAAAAGAAATACCTGCTGTTGCTTACCGTCTTTTCGAACATTTTTCACCGGGACCGCTAACGATAATTTTGCCTAAAAAGTCAATTGTTCCAGATGTTACAACCGCAGGCAAAGCTGATGTGGCTATCCGCATTCCCAACCATCCGCTCACATTAGAGCTGCTGAATCAGCTCGATTTTCCGCTTGCGGCGCCAAGTGCCAATCCTTTCGGTTATATCAGTCCTACTACTGCAGAGCATGTCATGAAACAGCTTGGGGGTAAAATCCCATATATTTTGGATGGGGGACCCTGCATACAGGGCCTTGAATCAACTGTCATCGGTTTTCAGGATTGGATGCCATTTTTGCACAGGTTGGGAGCACTCAGTTTGGAAGAACTGCAGTCATTTTTGCCCGATATTCGCTTCAAAATGAATGATAATACGGCTCCGGTTTCTCCAGGAATGCTAAGTCAGCATTATTCACCCAATACTGTTATGTATTTGGCAGAGGACCTCTACCCTATTATTAATAACAATTGCAGCAAAAAAATTGGCGTGATCAGTCTAAGCAGAGAATATACAGAAATATTGCCTGAAAGAATGGTAGTATTAAGTCCAAATGCCGATCTGAACGAGGCGGCGTCCAAACTTTATGCGGCACTGCATTATATGGACAGTCTGGAACTGGATATGATTCTGGTAGAAAGAATGCCGGAATATGGGATGGGACAGGCGATGAATGACAGGATGGAGAGAGCTGCGGCTAAGTTTTCTTAATATGGGTAAAATTTGCATTAGGGATATTACTTCTGACACCAATCTGATAAATTCGCTGAAAGCATAAACTTTAAAAAGCATGTCGTACACTCACAGCTCTCCACAATACCAATATCCCAAATAACTTTCAAAAACGTTATAACGCTAATTGCTTATAAACAATCTATTTTCCACAAAATGAAATCCTGATTTGCAAAGCATTGTAAAAAACAAAATGAACAAAAGTCATATCAGTAAAAAAGAAATCCCAAAGGATATTCGGGAAGGTATTTTAACTTAATAAAGAAAGATTATCCGGACTTTAGAAAAGAAGATTTTATCTGTTTAACTGAACTTAATCAATACAGAGGACTATACTTAACATCCTTAATTTGCCTTGTTCATTATGCCCAACTACTAATACTTAAAACCTATTTGTTTAAATGAAAAAAATAATATTAGTCCTATTGTTTCAGCACTTTATTTTATTTCCTGCACAAAGTCAATGGGGGCTTATAAATAGTAGGTGCGAATATGTGATTGAGCCACAATATGAACAATTTAATATTTTTAGTGATAGTGTAGCATGGATTACAAAAGAGAGACCGAACTACTATTGGGAAAACAATGAATATCCTTTACTTTTTTCACTTATTGACCTTAAAGGGAATATTTTATTAGAAACAGACTTTCAGGATGTTATAAATTTTGAAGGTGGACTCGCATGGGTAAAACTACATGACAAATGGGGTATCATTGATAAAAATGGAATTTTTCGTTTAGAACCTAAATTTAAAAATATAACGCCTATTGAACCAGGTATTGCATTTGTCAGTGATGAGGATGGACTTATTTATAATGAAAATGGGTACTACAGTTCTTCAAACTTTGGTTTATTCAATTTGCATACAAAGGCATTTACCGAACAAAGTTTTAGTGAAACAAAGTTATTTTATGGGGATATTGTTTGGGTAAATACAGGTAAATTTCCCTTTAAATACTGGATTTTGATTAATAAAAGCGGTAAAATTATCAATAGCACCCCCTTCCAAGATGTTCTTAATTTTTCTGATGGCATTGCTTGGGTCAAACATCAAGATAAATGGGGGGCAATAGATAGTTTAGGCAATTTTGTAATTGACCCTGTATTTAATTGGCAATTAAACCTATTTGATGACATCAATGGATTTCAAAATGGTGTTTCGTGGGTAAAACTGAAAAGATTTTACAAAAAGGACGATAAATTTGGCCTTATTGGTATCAAGGGTGACACTATTACAGATGCCATATTTGCTGGCGTCAGTGACTTTCAAACGAATAACAAAGCCTGGGTTTATAATGAGCTTAATGACGGTTCCAAAAAATGGGGTTTGATAGACGCTTCAGGAAAATATTTAATTGAACCTATATATAGTGCTGTTTATAAATTTAAAAACGGCTGGGCTTGGGTATCTAACGATGCAAAAGAAAGCAAAGAATATTGGTTCTGTTTTGATGGGACATGGAATTTAATCCATGAATCAGGTTTTCGCCTACCCTTTCAATGTGAGTTTAAGAATATATGTACTTCTATAGAAGGGTTAGAAAATCCTGAAAAAAAATGGGGGCTGGTCGATAAAACTGGAAATTTCCTGCTTCCTCCTGTTTACACATTTGTGCAAGATTTTGACAAAAATGAGGCTTGGGTAAATCATGGGGGAAAAGAAGTATTACTTTCGTCCGAACATGAACCAGACGGGAATATTGAGGATGGGTATTGGTACAATTTAAAATTAACCGATAAAGGATTGACCACAGAATATCATGAACTATCTAATTCCGGATCAACTGATTTCAAAATTTTTAACATAAAATATTATTCTCCAAAAGTAATCATATTAAAATCTGGTTTTCAGCCACATGCTAAGGGGTTTCAAAATGGATGCTTTTTAATTTCTGGTGACAGTTCTATTTTTATAAATAATGAAGGTAAAAGAAATATATTACCAAAAAACTATTTGACTAATAGGGAATTTTCAGATAGTTTAACTTGGATTAATACTTACATTGAAAGCAATTTAAAATGGGGAGCAATGGATATGCAAGGTAATATTATTATTAAGCCACAATTCAGAGCCGCACTTGATTTTAAAGATGGTGTCAGCTGGGTAGATACCGCCGATGAAGATAATAATGCTCCTACTTGGAGACTAATTGATAAACAAGGGAAATTTATTTCCGAACAGGCATTTTATAAGATTAAAGAATTTTATGGTACCTTTTCCTTCGTTGAATCAGAAAAAAAAGATTTGGTAGTTAGTAAAAAATCTAAGCCCACTTCGGTTACAGCGTGTGAAATAAAGCAGCCTCAATGTGAATTTATTAGAGTAAGAACATCCTTTCCCAGTGAAAACCCAATTAAATATATGCCGGATGGTTTTGAAAAAGATAGTATTAAATCTACATATACCACGATTAAAATAGAAGGGCAGAATCAAAAATTAAACTGTAGCAAGGAAGGCAAAGAATTAGTCTTTCATATAACTAATACTGGTGTAAATGTGCTTCATTTCTTAAGATTTAGGAGTTATAGTACATGTGTAAGTCTCGAATTTGAAAAAAAACCTATTCAACCTGGAGAAACTTTAGAATTGAAGGTGAAGTATAAACCAAGAGGGAGAACCAGCCTTCAAAAGCAGAAAATTGCTTTGTATTTTAATACTGAAGAATATGAAACAATTTTACATTTTGAAGTTAATGTCGCTGAATAGAAGAGTTTATAAATCATCTTAGGCTCCCCAAACGTGCTCCTTTGTATAACTGCTCGATTGCTGACTTTTCAAAGTCCTTTAATTCTTCTTTTTTCTTTTTCATCTGCGTAAGTTTATATAAATTTAAAAAAAATTATCAACTTGACACAGTTGTCTGAACAGTCTCAAAAGCCTCGCTGAAGTTACAACTTCAGCTATGTTTTTTGCATAGACAGTAAAAAAAAATCTATAATAATTAAACCCGAATCCGTCATTAGAGTTCGTTACGAAAGCCTAAAGGGTAAAGAAAA
>JBIKQC010000356.1:0-5318 GCA_044349855.1 Saprospira sp. | reverse complement strand
CTATTTTCCGCTCTTTATTCCAAAAAGCTTTCTGAGCAAGGAAGCCGCTCATGTAGAGGGTTTTGCCAAAGAATGTGCGGTTGTTACACATCACCGTCTTATGAATGATCCCAATGGCAGCGGTGTTATTGTAGATCCCGATGCCAAATTGGAGGAAGAACTGATCGTTCGTCCTACTTCTGAAACAATTATTTGGGATACTTACCGCGATTGGATTACCTCATACCGCGACCTTCCACTGCTTATTAATCAGTGGGCAAATGTAGTTCGTTGGGAAATGCGCACTCGTTTCTTTCTGCGTACTACCGAATTTCTCTGGCAGGAAGGACATACTGCACATGCCGACAAAGAAGAAGCTGTTGCAGAATCGCGCCTTATGCTCAATGTTTATGCTGATTTTGCCCGTGAAATTATGGCCATGCCGGTCATTCAGGGTGAAAAAACTGCGCAGGAGCGTTTTGCCGGTGCTGAAAACACTTATACTATAGAGGCCCTGATGCAGGATGGCAAAGCCCTGCAGGCCGGTACTTCTCACTTTTTGGGACAAAACTTTGCCAAGGCTTTCGACGTGAAGTTTTTAAACAGAAATAATCAGGAAGAATATGTATGGGCTACCTCTTGGGGTGTTTCTACACGACTGATGGGTGCGCTGATTATGACGCATTCCGACAATGACGGATTGGTTATACCTCCGCGTTTGGCGCCAATACAGGTGGTTATTGTTCCTTTCCCTGTAAAAGAAGGTGGCGAAAAAATTGAAGCCGCTGTTTCAGAAATCATGGCCGGACTGAAAGCCAAAGGCATTAGTGTTAAATATGACAATGACGAGAAAACTCGTCCGGGTTTCAAATTCGCCGAGTACGAAATGCGCGGTGTGCCTATTCGTGTGGGCGTAGGTATGAAAGACTTGGATAAAGGAGTAGTAGAAATTGCCCGACGTGATACCAAAGAAAAAGGCACAGTTGCCTTAGAGGGCATCAGCGATTATATCGAAAATTTACTGAATGAAATTCAGGAAAATCTATATCAGCGTGCTTTGAACCGATTAAATGATGGTATCTCTGTTGCAAACAGCTGGGATGAATTCACGGCAGCTATCGAAAAAGGTGGTTTTGTATATGCTTATTGGGATGGTACTTCAGAAACCGAACTTAAAATAAAAGAACTTACGGGTGCAACAACACGCTGTATTCCATTTGTAGCGCCTACAGAAGAAAAGGGCAGCTGTAAATGTATATTGACCGGTGTTGACAGTGAGCATAGGGTACTATTTGCCAAAGCTTACTAATTGAATTATAAGTTAAAAAACATAATAAAAAATACCCCTTACCTTTAATTCAGGTGAGGGGTATTTTATTTAAAACCATACTAATTTTCAGCACTTTCCAATTCTATTTCTTTGTGAAGTTCCATATAATCATTGGAAGGATTATATACAGCATCGGATATTGGATAAAAATAAATACTATTTACAGGTAATGTATTCAGCATTTTTACAGCCTGCTGCAAAGAAGTTTCCTGGTCCAGCCATTGATGCAGTTGTTTTTCCTCATTAAATATAACCGGCATACGGGACCATCCTGCCGTTCTTAGATCCTCATTGGCATGAGTAGTAATTATAGAAAATGAATAAAATTCACGTCCCAACTCATCAACCCAAAGATCCCAAATTCCGGCAAAAGCCATTATGTTCTGATTAGTTTGCAATATTCTATAGTGCTGGTCTTTTTGGTTTTTACGCAGACTGTCATAATAACTGTCGGCAAATACAATGCAGCGGTGTTGCCGGATAGGCATTCTGAAGGAATCTTTGGATTCTATACCTTCAGCCATTGCATTGATAAGGTGATCACCGCTTGTAGGATCTTTAGCCCAATATGGAATAAGCCCAAAGCGGAATCGCAAAAGTTCTCCGTTATTTGCAGTTAACACATATGCAGATCGCGTTGGACTGATATTATAGGATTTATCCAACTCCTGTTTAAGAGGAATATTAAACTGTCGGCGAATTTTTTCCCTTGTCAGGTCAAAAGAGAAACGGATGCACATAAGCTGAATTATTAAGTTGGAAGGATTTCATATTAAAGACCATTAGAGCAAAATTCCATTTCAACATTATCAAAACAATATGGTTTATCAAGTTAGGATTCTCTATTCATGGTACTTTCAAAATTTTGACTTTTTTATTTTATATAAAAATTTCTTTGCAGCCAATTGAAATCTAAGATATTAAACAGAGTGTAAAGGTACATAATAAATTGCAGAGCAGAGCACAAAGATTTGTTCAAAATTTACGGCAACTGAATATTTGCTGTTCAAAAAGTTTTAAACATTTTATTAAGTTATCCACAGTTTTTTTGTGGATAAATATCCTTTTTTATATAGTCTTTAATCTATTTGATTTTAAATTATTATAAAATTCATATTTTGATGATATTTTAATATAACAATTGTAAATGTAAATCAAGGTGTTGTATTAATTATGAAAGTTATTAACAATTTACTCACATAATAATTCTCTTTAAGGTTTAAAACTCTACTAAAGTTAACTATAAAGGCTGTTTATTGAGTTATCCCCAAGTTTATTCACAAAAACATTTGCGTTTATATTTTTTTAGTCTATTTGTTTTTATAAAATTTGATAAATTTTGTCAGTTATAAACATTATAAAATATATTTTATATAATTATATTAAAATCAATATTTTAAAAAATTGATTATCCACATAAGTTTGTTTAAAAAGTGAATATTTCTTAACATTTACAACACAAACGCAAAGGCACTATGTTTATAACTTTCAAAACTTTAGCACCCCTAAGCTGTTTATGTATAAAACCTTTTAGTTTTCCAACAAGCAAACTGAGTTTACCCACATAAAATCTTTTAAACACGAGTTTATTATAGGTTATCCACAATTGTCTTTAATTTTGTTTATAAACCATTTAAAGTCCTTTGTACCTATACCTTACTTTGTTAATATAAATGTTAATTTTCCTTAAATAATGTTAACATACTGTTTAAAGCTAAATTATATGAAGTATTTATCCACTTATACACAGCTATGATGATGATAGATTAATTTTTTAAAATTTATTTTTTTTATTATTTTCATCATTTAAGAGGGGGTTTTTTGTCTCTTATATATTTGTTTCAAAAATATTGAAACAATTCAGCAATTGAAAAAATCAGTTTTTACATCAAAAAGGTAGCAATAATTTATTAAAATTATTAAAGTCTTTAGGCTTATATTTGAGCCTGAATAAAGATATTTTATTCAAGAAATATAACTTTTTTAAATGAATATAGTTGATAAACAGGCAATCCCACGTATCGTTGGAACCTGGCTGATAGTAGGTATAGTAATGGTTTTCCTTCAGGTAGTGATTGGCGGCATCACCCGTCTTACCGATTCAGGACTTTCCATTACAGAGTGGAACGTAATAAAAGGTGTTTTACCTCCCCTTAATGGGGCTCAATGGCAGATTGCTTTTAAAAAATATCAGGATAATACTATACAGTTTAAGGCTATACATGCCGATATGACCCTAAGTGAGTTTAAGTACATTTTTTTCTGGGAATATTTTCACCGCCTATGGGCCAGAAGTATGGGTTTTGTCTTTCTTATACCCTTTCTTATTTTTTGGCGCAAAAAATGGTTGACAGGCAGTCTGATGAGAGATTTGGGTGTTGTTGTATCATTGGCAGGTCTGGCAGCAATTTTTGGTTGGATCATGGTCATGAGCGGTCTAAATTCTGAACAACACGTATGGGTAAATGCTTATAAACTTACCATACACTTATCTATTGCAATTACATTACTTTCTGTTCTTTGGTGGACAACACTAAAAGTTATTCAACCTGTTACAGAGTATGGCCATAATAAAAGATTACGTCGTTTTGCCTGGAGAATAACCGTTGTTATCTGTCTTCAACTGCTGCTTGGCGGACTAATGTCAGGTATGAAAGCCGGACTTGTTGCTCCACATTTTCCGCACATGGCTGTTGGCGAAAACGGCAATTGGATTTGGATATCTGAAGTATTGATGGAAAAACAGCAATGGTCATGGGATAATATGTTGAAATACCATACCAATAGTTTTGCTCCCGCACTTATTCAGTTGCTTCATCGAGGTACTGCCTATCTTCTCTGCGTACTTATTCCTATTTTCTTTTTTGTAGTAATTCGTCTTCGTGGCAATAGAATATTGACAATTTCTAATTATACCCTGCTTACAGTTTTATTAATTCAGGTGACTCTTGGAATCTTTACTGTTATAAACAGCCTTAGTCCTTCTATTTTTCCAATCCTTGGTGTACTGCATCAGGCGGGAGGTATATTATTACTTATGGCTATGCTTTTTGTAAATTATCAATTTGGGAAAGGAGGCTACAAATAAAAAAGAATTATTACAAAATGTTTTCCCAAATTCTCAACCTTATTTATCCCCCGCTTTGTTTTGCCTGCAATCGAAATCATTTGCAGAAAGGGCAAAGTTTATGTGTGAGCTGTGAGTATAAAATTACAGCTACACAATACCACCTTATGCCTGAAAATCCTGTTGCAGAGCGATTTTATGGAAGAGTTAATCTGGCTAAAGCAGCTACAGCATTCAGTTTTGTAAAAGGCGGTTTACTTCAGGACCTTATTCACAGTCTTAAATATGATGATAAACCGGAAATAGGGCAGGAGCTTGGCCGTATTTACGGGGCAATTCTTAGGGAAGATAATTATTGGAAATCAATAGATTTTATTGTACCAGTACCGCTTCATCCCAAAAAGAAACATATACGGGGCTATAATCAGGCAGAGATGTGGGGTTTGGGCATATCCGATTCTTTAGGAGTACCTTTGAGAAATGACGTTTTGATAAGGACTGATTATACTGAATCACAAACCAAAAAATCACGTTCCGAACGTTTTAAAAATGTGGAAAATGTTTTTGCAGTACCATATCCTGATGTTATCCGCGGAAAAAAACTCTTATTGGTTGATGATGTTTTGACAACCGGTGCTACTATTGAAGCCTGTGCACTTACATTGCTTGCTGCTGCTGATGTTGAAATAAGTGTGGTATGCATTGCTTTGGCGAGTTAGTTTTTTATTATAAAAGTATTTTTTATTATAAATAGTTAATTTTCAATTTATTAATCTTATAAATTTAGTTTTTTTTTTAATATTTCTAAAAAAAAATTAAAAAAAACTAAAATATGTTTGATTATTTAAAATAGTGTCATATCTTTGTCACGCTTTAAAAATATAACCATACTAGGTTCGGTAGTTCAGTTGGTTAGAATACCTGCCTGTCACGCAGGGGGTC
>JBIKQC010000355.1:0-5334 GCA_044349855.1 Saprospira sp. | reverse complement strand
TACTTTCAGGTCGGGATGACACGGCTCGAACGTGCGACCTCGCGCCCCCCAGACGCGTACTCTACCAACTGAGCTACATCCCGGTCAATTTAGCGGCCACAAATATAAACAGAGTATTATTATTTCCAAAAAATTCTTAAATATAACTTTCAATTATCAGGCAATACAAAAGAAAAATACCAAATTGTAAAGACTTTTTGTTGATCAGTTTTATAAAATATTAAAATCTGTACTAGTTGACCATAAATTGAATAAATCTGCTGTTATTTATCCGTTACCGCCAAAAAAGTCCTTCATTCTATCAAATAGACCTTTGCGTTCTTCCTTAGTTTTTAAGTTAGGGATGAAATTTTTAGCCTCGCGAAGTTTTTCCAGTGATTTACGTTCTTCACTGCTTATCTCAGTAGGTACCCAAATATTAACGTGGATAAGTTGATCTCCCTGACCATATCCCTGAATAGAAGGCAACCCCTTACCTCTAAGTCTGAAAATTTTGCCGCCTTGAGTTCCTGGAGGAATCGTAACCTTTACTTTGCCAGTGAGCGTAGGAACTTCAACCGAAGTACCCAAAACAGCATCTGCAAAATTTATATCCAGTTCAAATAAGATATTATTATTGTCACGGGCAAAATGATCATGCTCTTTTTCTTGAATGTTGATCAGCAGATTTCCTGCCGGACCGCCATTTAAACCTGAATTTCCCTTGCCGCTCATGGAAAGCTGAATACCCTCACTTACACCGCCCGGAATATCGATGGAGATAGTTTCCTCTCCGTAAGTACGTCCTTCACCTTTACAGGTTCCGCATTTATTGGTAATTGCCTGTCCGCTGCCATTACAGCTTGGACAGGCTGCAGTAGTCTGCATCTGACCCAAAAAGGTATTTTGAATCTTACGTACATAGCCACTGCCATTACAGCCATTACAGGTTTTAACCGAACTGATGTCTTTCGCCCCACTACCGCTGCAGGTTGTGCATCCTACATACTTTTTAACCTTCACCTTTTTGTTGGCTCCGGTTGCAATTTCTTCAAGCGTCAAGCTCACCTTTATTCGAAGATCAGAGCCTGGCTGTCCTCCTCCACGCTTACGTCCGTTGCCGCCACGGCCCTGTTGGCCAAAGAAGTCGAAACCGCCTGCTCCGCCACCGCCACCAAAGATGTCGCTGAATTGAGAAAAAATATCATCCATAGAGAAACCGCCAGCGCCCTGTCCACCGGCACCGCTTACACCTGCATGCCCGTAACGGTCGTATAACTGTCGTTTTTCATCATTGGATAATACTTCATATGCTTCAGCAGCTTCTTTAAATTTTTCTTCTGCATCAGGATTGTCCGGATTGCGGTCAGGGTGAAATTCGAGAGCAATCTTACGATACGCCTTTTTTAAATCATCTTTCGATGCCCCTTTATCTACTCCGAGAATTACGTAATAATCGCGTTTTTGAGCCATTTTTCCTTTTATATTATTGTCCAACTACTACCTTGGCGTAGCGAATGATTTTGTCTTTTAAGTAATATCCTTTTTCAATGGTTTCTATAACCTTGCCTTTCATGTCAACAGAAGGAACAGGTACTTTTGTCAGTGCTTCGTGCAAATCCGGATCAAATGCCTGTCCGTCTGATTCCATTGCTTTTAATCCTTGCTGTTCTAAGGTACGTAACAATTTTTCACTGATAAGCACAATACCCTCAATAATTGACTCGTCACCTGCAGTTTTGGCAGCTTTTATGGCACGTTCAAAATCATCAAGCGTTGGCAGAATTGATTTTAAGGTATCCTGAGCTGCAGTTTTAATCAAATCTTCACGTTCACGAAGTGTACGCTTGCGATAATTGTCAAACTCTGCATAAAGGCGTAGATATTTGTCTTTCATTTCACCTAGATCAGTAGTTAGTTTATTTAACTCCTCAGTAGATGAACCAGCTTTGCTCTTATTCATTTCAGTTTCTTCTGTTGTTTCCGTTGCCTCTTCTGCGAAATCTTCATCATGAAGCAGCTCCATTTCCTCTATTACAGGATCATTTTCTACGTTTTGCTGTTCTTTTTTTTCTTCTTCAGGACCGGTTACGGGAATCTCTTTCTTTTCCATATGTTGAATAATAAATTTAGTTATTTATACTTTGTCACTGAGTCGAAAAATCAAATTCTTTGCCATAGCGAACAGTGTGGACAATCTGTCAGTTTTGTCAGTTAATTGCCAAAGATACGCTTATTTTTTAAGACTTTTTGACAATTGGGCGTTGATTTGATTATAGCTAAGATTGATTCCAAGAATATTTCCATTCGGACTGACCAGAATAGTTGCCGGAATTTCCCTGATGCCGTAAAGCAGGGCTACAGGGTCATTAAAGCGGCTTAAGCTGGATACATGATGCGGCCATTCCAAACCATCGTTTTTTATAGCATTCATCCATTTTTCTTTATCAGTTTCAATGCCTACGCTGAGGATTGTAAATCCCTTGGCATCACTAAATTCTTTAGTTTTATAAATGTTGTAAAGTTCTACCAATTGTTTGTTGGCACTGCGGCATGGACCACACCAGCTTCCCCAGAAATCAATCAAAACCCAATATTTCTTCAGATCGTTCAGGCCCAAACTGTCTCCGGCCGGAGTAACCGAACGAAAGTTTGGAGCAGGAACACCAGAGGATATGCCTGGAGTTTTATAGTATTTTATTCCAACCCAAACCAATAAGAAAATCAAAGGAATTATGAGGAGTTCAATATATTTAATACGTTTCATTTTAAGGACAGATTTTCAAAGTTTCAATACTGATTTTGATTTGTGAAACAAAAAAGCAGTTTCTTATTTGAGAAACTGCTTTTTTGTCTGAATGTTCAACTCTGAATTTTTATTTAGCCAACTTTATAAACCGGTACTGTTCTCAGAAATAGGTTCAGCAGTAGAGTCTAAGATACCTAACTTTATTAAAGCAAGTCTTGAGGCATTCTGTTCTGCGCTTTTTTTATTAAAATCTTCAGCCACAGCTTCCTGAATCTCATCAATTAAAACTGCAACTTTAAATTTCTCGCGATTGTTTTTTGTTCGGAAATGTTCCAGTACTTCGTAGCTGATATTTTTCTGATTTTTTTGGCAATATTCGAGCAGAATACTTTTGAAATTATCATTCAGACTTTCCAGGAAATGAACATCCAAATATTGTTTCAGAATTCTGTGAATAATAAATTTTCTGGTACGCAAGTATCCAACATCAAGATAGATAGCGCCAATAAATGCTTCAAAGGTATTGCCCATCATAGTTTGGCTAACACGTGAAGTGCCGTGCTGACGCAAAAAAACTTCAAGACCCATGTCGGCAGAAATTTTGTTCAACGTCTTGCGATTGACCATTTTAGATCGCATCTGTGTCAAAAAACCTTCATCATGAACCGGATATTTTTTGAAGAGATATTCTGCCATTACGGCATCTAATATCGCATCACCCAAATATTCCAAACGTTCATTATTGAATGTATTGTAAGGATCTTCGGGGCCTTCTCCTTTTTTGGTGTTACTTATAGATTTGTGGGTAAAAGCACGTTTGTAAAAGTGCAGATACCTTGGCATAAATCCGAGAATTTTAGTCAGCTGACGTGTGAAATTTTTGTCTTTTGACCAGTAGTAGTTATAATACCTTCTTAACACAAAAAATGCTATTGTTTTCCAACAAACTAAGCAACATAATGAAAGTATAATGCTTGATTACAAGCATTATACTTTATTCAGAATGAGCATTTAGCCCTGATATTTTTTGAAGATAACGGCAGAATTATGACCGCCAAAACCATAATTGATATTCAATGCAATGTTAACATCAGCCTCAATCATTTTATTTGGCGTGATTTTTATATTTGGATCGATTTGCGGGTCGAATTCATTGAAATTGATAGTTGGCGGAATTTTGCCTTCAGTGATTGTTTTAACACAAATGATTGATTCTACAGCACCTGCAGCACTAATCATGTGGCCGGTCATTGATTTGGTGGCGCTCATGTTAATATTGTAAATTGCAGAACCCATGGCATTTTTGATGGCATTGGTTTCGGCAATATCGCCCAAATCGGTAGAGGTACTGTGAGGATTGATATAATCAATATCCTCAGGTTTTATACCGGCATCGTCCATTACCAATCGAATCAGTTCGATTACGCCAGTCCCTTCCGGATTTGGTGCCGTGATATGAAATGCATCAGCATTTTGAGCAACACCGATAATCTCAGCATAAATTTTAGCACCGCGGGCCAATGCATGCTCCAACTCCTCAATGACAAGGGCACCGGCACCTTCTCCAATAACAAAACCGTCGCGGTCTTTATCGAAAGGACGGGAAGCAGCGTGCGGGTCATCATTTCTGGTAGAAAGTGCTTTCAGGGCATTAAATGCGCCAACGCCTACTTCACCGATTGCAGCTTCTGCACCGCCAACAACCATAACATCGGCACGGCCAAGTAAAATTTGGTCATAGCCCAGTCCGATACAGTGTGTAGAAGAGGCACAAGCAGTAACAATTGCAGCACTTGGTCCGGTGAAGCCATTGCGGATGGAAATATTTCCGGCAGAGGCATCAACGATCATTTTTGGTACTAAAAATGGCGTAAAACGGGGTGTACCATCTCCTTTTGTAAATTCAACAATCTCAGCATGGAGTGTATCTATTCCTCCGATTCCGGAGGCCCAAAAAACACCAATGCGTTTCTTGTTCTCAATGCCGGCAAGGCCCGCATCGGAAATAGCTTCGTCACTTGCTACAAGAGAATATTGCATAACAGGGTCGAGACGACGGACCTCTTTTTTGCCCAATATTTCACCTGCATCGAAGTTTTTAATTTCGCATGCAAATTGAGTTTTATATTTTTCAGGATTGAAATGCGTAATTGGGCCTGCACCACTAACACCGTTGAGCAAGTTATTCCAAAAATCATTTATGTTATTTCCAATTGGAGTAAGCGCACCGATACCGGTTACGACAACACGTCTTTTAGTCATTTTTAGATTTGCTATTTTTGAACCTTAAGTTCTGTTACCTTTTTTGATATTGATATTGAAGTCGGGTGATGAGGCTATTCAAAAAAACGATAGCGTCGGAGCAGTTTATAATACTACATCCCGACGCTATCGTTCTATCTGCAATTTAAATCTTTGGGGTTAGAACTATGAGTTTGCTCCTTCCAGAAATTTGATAGCATCGCCTACAGTCTGAATTGCTTCAGCCTTATCATCGGGAATAGAAAGGTCGAACTCACGTTCGAATTCCATGATAAGCTCTACCAAATCGATAGAGTCAGCTCCCAAGTCTTTTTTGAAATTAGCATTAGGAGTGATTTCAGATT
>JBIKQC010000354.1:0-5370 GCA_044349855.1 Saprospira sp. | reverse complement strand
TACCAGGAGTTTTAACCTCTTCTTTAGGGGCCGGAGCACTTGCTTTTCGTTCAATCATCTCAGTGGCCATTTCCTTTTGTTCTACCTTCCAAAGTTCTTTAAAATGTTCAACCTGTTCTTTTACTTTCAAATCTGTTTTATGAAGATTGCGGTGATAGCTTCTAATGATAATGCCAACCATGTATTGCGGATGTGGTACGCCCATTTTACGGAAATAGGCCGAAAGTCTCGAGCCCTCTGAAAGTTGCCATTTATGATCTATCCAAAGGCCCAAGCTTCCATGTGTTTTTTTGTCAACATCTTCGTCACTGAATGCCATAAATCTTTCTCTTACTTCCGGCTCCATAAGTTTATCCAATTGCTTAAAACAGTCCAATAAATCCATGGGAATATAAACATCGTCCAATTTCTTTTGCGTTATACGCCATTGATAAATAGAATCATACATAGCATCAACTTCACGGTGCTGTCTCTTAATGATAATCTTATCGGTGTCTTCAATAGCTTTTAGCGCTACCGAATCCTTATTTTGTGCGATGATTCCTGTCAGGCAAAAACAAATTGCCATTAAAATGAATCCAATTTTATTTATCATGCTGATATCTTATATTTAAATTAGTTAAGATTTTCATCAATAATCCCAATTTGCATACCAAGTTACAAAAATAAGATAGTTTTTTTATGTTGCTAGGTTTTAAGTCAAAGAAGAATTTTTAAATAGTTTATTGGTGAGCTAATTTTATTTTAATATAAGTCATTTATTTTCAATATATTTATATAAAATCTGACTGTGATTTACTGTAAATTCAACTTAGCTAAAAAAACAGAGCAATAGATTAAGACTGCAAAATAAATTGGCATTAAGCTATACTTTTAATGGTTTTACTCTTCAATAAATTTATCCTCTTCCCATCTCCAGATCAATGGCTTTTTCTGATCTTTTCGGAAGATAAACAAACTGTTATTGCCATTAAAAAGATACTTGTAATTCTCATGAAACTTTAGTTGTGCCAGTTTATAACTCATAGGGATTGCACTACTGTCTATATTTACCCATTTTCCGCCCTGAAAATTAAAGACGGAAAGGTTTAAAACACTTTGTCTGTTTTCCCAATAACAGGTTTTAAGCTCAAGCAGATAAGGGTTTTTTTTTGAAGAGGGCAGGAGTTGCCAGGCCAGTTTTGTGATTTGAAGGGAACTGTCTTTTGTAACAACTGTATCTGAAAATTCAAGATAATCAGTACCATAATAATCACTGTGCAAAAATGAGAATTTGTCAAGCCGATAACCTTCGCCAATCTGCAAATATGGGGTTTTTGAAATAGTTTGAATCAGATTGGCAACGAGGCTGTCTTTCTCCAATAGATTTCTTCGGACATTTATTCCCACAGAAAATCCAAGCAGCTGAGAATTAGGAATATCAATTCCTGACTTAGTTTCCAAATAGGCTTCGGCCTTATCTATGCCGTTTGTCCATTTGCCCAATTGCCGCTGCTCTCTGCCGTCGGCTTTTGGAAAAATAAATGAATGCGACATTATGCCTGTTTTGTCAAGGCAATTTAGGGTAATTTCATCATTAGCGACAATGCCTTCTATCAAATATATACTGTAATCATTCAGAAAGATGCATTCCCCTTTTATTCTGCTGCCCTGCCCTGATATAAGTTTGTCGCTCTCATACATATTTACCCTTAGTTCAAAGGCCGATTGACCGGTAATTTTTCCTTTCCAGTAAAAACTAAATGGGTAGGGTGTTTGGGCATTTAACAGATAGGGTAGCAAACAGAATATAATAGGCAATAATTTCATATTTATATTTTTTCCTTCATTAACAATTTTACTGCCCGGCAAGTGGAATTCATAGTTTTTTTGACAGAAAAAACTAAAATTGAACAAACATTTTATACTATAGAAACAAATATACAGGAAATTCCTGAGACTTTAATCTGTGAGATGCAGAAAGGAAAACCAATTCATCAATACTTTTTTCTACTGATTCCGGTGCCTGATGCAGGAGAAGGAATAGGTTTTTTGCTTATCAGAATAGTTTCAAATTTACTTTAAACAGCTTATCAAACATTTCAGTTTTGCTAATAAAATTCTTTTTATCAAAATAATTTGTTCCTTCCTCTTCAATGTTAACCATTTGAAAATAAACGAGGAAGCGTTCAAAAGTTCTTTTTGAATAACAGCGGATGAAAGAATCCATTGGAGAACTGCTTTCTGGGTCGAGATTGTAAATCAAGCTTGGAAAGGCATCTAAATATTTTAGTGCATAAAAGCTGTCTACTCTTTTTTCGTTGCCGTATTTCGATAAGAGAATCAGTGAAAATGCTGCAGCTGTTCGCCCTATAGTAAAGTCGCCATATCTGTCAAAATAAGCCCAGTTATATTTAGTTATAAATCCTTTGAAAATTAATTCAAAAAACATTCGGTCATTGGCCAGTACCTTTTCACCAAGTTTTGTCAAACTAAGTTTGCCATTTCTTTTTTTTATTATACCAGATAGCTCCAATAAAATTTTGGAGAGACTTATGGTTATAGAATCTGCCTCTTTATAAAGTTTTGATAATCCACTTTCTATAAAATATTCTTTTATAAAACCCTGAGCATATAGTTCAGCTACAATTTTGACAGGTAAAAATCCTTTTACAGTCAGTTTCAGCTCTCCACTGTTCCTGATTATGTTGGCCATGTATTTTGACAAACAGAACATTGGTATATCATTATAATCTACAACATTCAACTCTTTGAACTGAATAGGGCAGTCCTCCCCAAAAGGATCATGCAATACATCTAACATGTTATTAGGGCTTAGTCCTTCAAATTCAGGAACGGCTCTGTTGTTTTCCTCAAATGCTGTTTTGTTGAGTAGCGCTTTCAAAGACTTGAGGTCCATTTTCGTAGTTTTTTACTGTTCAAAAGGTTGATAAAATTAAAGCTAAGTTATGGATAAAAATAAAAAAATCCAAACAGGAAAGTCCTGCTTGGATTTTATCATAAGAAGATTAATTCAATAAATTTTTGTAATTCTTATTTCTGTTCGCTTACTTATTACTATCAGACGTATATTTTTTGGCATCATCTGTACTCATTCCGCCTTCTTTACGATTTGTTAGTTTACCGTTCTTTACAGTAAAAGTAGTTGGTACAACGTTAATTTGATATTCATCAGCCAATATCGACTGTTCCGAAACTTCAATAACACAAACTTCTAATGTTTTAGCAGTTCCTGAGAAATTTTGTAAATGAGATTCACTGAATGGACATGATTTATCTGCAAAAACCACAATCACAGATTTTGCAGAAGATAATTTTGTACTTAATTGTATTTTATCTATTGAGGCAAAATTGTTCTGGGAAAGTGTACGTGAAAAACCTGGGTTTACAGGATCTGTTATGCGCGGGTCATTTGCTTTTGATATAATATCTACTTTAAGGGTACCTTTAATACAGCCACGTGAACCTTCAGTTGGCGTCATGATCATACCTTTTTTTCTGCATTCCAATTCATTTAGTTTTTCTTTGTTTTCGCCGGATTTACAGCCAACAGCAAATAAGTCAGTACCATCGGGTGAAGGATTGATGACACGAATGTCTCCAGCACATTTATTGATTAAACGAACAAAATTTGCACATCTGTATTCTTTCCAATTACTTCGCTCGCATTGATTATAAAAGTTTTCCATAGCTTGGCAAGGGTCATGGTTTTCTCCGTCAGGTAAGGGCGTTTTGATTGTATTTTTGTCATCTTTTTTAGGCTCTTTATTTTCAGTAGCCTCTTTGGCTTCTTTAGCTGCTTTTTCCTGAGCCTCTCTTGTTGCTGTGACCTCGGCTGCTATCGCATTGGATTCCTTTGTGAGTATACCATCAAAAGCCTTTTGTACGATTTTGTCAAAAAAAAGTTTGTTTAAAAGAGTGCCTGCACTATATCCTGATGCTCCTGCAGCAACGACAGCAACAACTGGACCTGTTGTTACAGCCAGAACATCTGCTGCTATTAAATTAAATGTAGTTTCTGCCGTTCCAAAACCGGCTGCTTCTATAATAGGAGCAATTGCCGTACCTGCTGCGCCTCCTGTATTTTGAATTACCAGGGTTGCTGTCCATTGAGAAAAATTGCGAATAGCACTGACCCCCGTAGCGAGCTTGGCCACATTGTCCGCATCGTTTTGGTCAACTCCAATCATTCCGTTTTTATCATTAAAATTACTTGCACTTTTACAGCTGGAAATCATCTGTTGTATTGTTTGTCGGGCACTTTGTTCCAGATTACTGTACTTAGGAGTTAGACTGTTTCCTCCATTTAATGCTGCAGAATTTGCGCCACATTTATTGAAAATATCCTTTGCCAATCCACCTGCCTGTGGATTAGGGTTAAATTTACCAATACTACTATTGTTATTTGACAGGTTTTTATTGAAAGTTGAATTTTTAGTGTTTAGATTTGGACTTGAAGCTGTTAAACTGACACCTTTGTCATCAAATAATTGCTGACCTTCATTGCAGCTAATAATGTCAGATCCGGGCACGTGTGGGTTGTTTTCCAAAAATTTGCTGAATTTGTCCTCCATGACCTGAGTGACTTCTTCCGGCATCATGACAATCAGTAAATAGTCAATTGCATTTATCTTACTGAAAGGCATAATTAGTCCTGAATTATCCAATTCGTAATAAGTACCGAAATCCAGTTTTAGTGTTTTACCTTTATTGACAATGATTGATCGGTCGGTATTTATATGACAATAGAGTGCATTGTTTTTATAGGACTTATAATTTTGAATAGAATTGCGGTTAAAAGTTATTTCTTTGACCAATGCAGCTTTGGGATTATAATACTTACAGAGTCCATGTCTTACACTATCCTGCCAGATTTCATCCGATTTTAATTGACCGTTTTCATAATATTGTTTTAAGTTGTAATGCGAAAGATTATTTAAATGAATAACCTCAGAGCGAATAATTTTATTTGCGTAATACTTTTTAGCATTATTTTGTGGTAATGTCCATTTTTTTTGGGCATTTGATTTGGGTAAGCTAATAATTAACAAGATGATGCTCAATGTGAGCCTAATTGATTCTTTCATAGTTTTTTTGTTTTTTATAGGAATGTTAATTATTGCTCCTCAAAGAAATCCTCGTTAATCTCTTTTATTTCATAAGGTGCATTTTTTGCTTTTTCAAATCATCACTTCACAAACTTTATCCCTCCTTTCTTCTCCTCCTTCTGTTCCTGAACCACAACCTGTGGCTGAGCCAAACCCTTTTCCAAGCCTGCTTTGATTGCCTTTTGAATACTCGACAGATGATCCGAGAAATTGGAAAGTTGCGCTACCACCTGGAAAATAGGATCCTCGCCGTCAGCACCGT
>JBIKQC010000353.1:0-5396 GCA_044349855.1 Saprospira sp. | reverse complement strand
TATGTCCTGAAATGAAGCAACAGAGGAGATCGTGAAAACCGACGGCGGGAATATTTCCGGCAAGGATCAATCCCACTTTTTGCTGAACAGCCTGCGGATAATGTTTAATATCTGCTGAAGCCCATTGCAAAAGGGCATCCTCCTTGAGAAAACAGCTTGCTATCTGATGAATTGCATAGGAGGACTGATCGGAACTGAACCAGCCATTATCAGCAAAAGTTCTCCGATACAACATTTCCAACTCCGATTGATTTTCCGGAGACAGCAACCAATCGCCCAATTTGCCCATAGCAGCGCATCTTTCCTCAAATGTCATTTTTTCGGTATTCAGTGATTAAAATGAGCTGAAATAGGATTTTGAACCAAATTCAAATCAGCGAGCGCAAATTTCGTTAAAAAAATCGGCATCTGCAATTATTTTGGAAGCATTGAAGATTCAAACATTCCAAAAATCTTACCTTTACCGAAACTTTCGCAACAGATATTTTTAAATATGTCAAACAGCTTTTGGAATCAGCGCAAACCTTTGTTTGAAGTTTTGCTCCTAATGGTGCTCATCATCACGGTATTTACATGTTATGGACTGTCTAAAAAACCGTTCAGTTTTGAAACAGTACTGGAACAGGCCAATGTAAAATCCCTTTTTGAAAGAGACAGTGTTCCGGACAAAAATATTGACTCCCTGCTCATCGCAGCCAATAAAATAGAAGACGAGACGGTTGACTCTCCCGTTGACAGCACTTCAAAGTATATCTTGCTCTGCGGTGATTCTATGACAGAACAGATGCGTTTTGCCTGGGAAGAATTTGCCAAGAAAAACGGACATAAACTGATGACCTGCACCTGGTACAGCTCTACTACTATTGCCTGGGCCGATACCAAAAGACTGACAACACTCATAAAGGAATATAAACCCGATATTATATGGTTTACACTCGGTTCCAATGAATTATTTGCCCAAGGCATTGCCAAAAGAGAGAAATTTATCGCCGGTATTATTGCAGAGGCCGATTCTGCCAAGGTTCCCTTTATCTGGATCGGGCCGCCAAACTGGAAAGACGATACAGGCATCAATGAGATTATTGAAAAAAATATAGGCAAAAGCCGTTTCTACAACTCTTCGCATTTCCGTGAGAAACTGGCCCGTGGCCGTGACGGTGCACACCCAACAAAGGCAGCAGCTGCAATTTGGGCAGATTCCATCGCAGTTTGGCACAAAACAGAATGTCTTTACAGAAAAAAACTGTTGCTCGCCCATCCTAAAGACAGTATGCCTGCAAGGGCTTACTCGCCGGTAAATGAAGTATGTGCGCCGGCAAGAGAAAATAAATTTTCTATGAGAATTCTGAATCAGGGTGACGTTCCCAATATCTGCAAAAACGATGCACAATTAGTTCAACCGGTTAAAAAGTCAGCTGAAAATAAAAACGAAAGTATATCTGTTAGGAAAGATCCGGTAAAACCAATTCCACCAATGACGAAGGATACTCAAAAAACAGTCCCTGTCAACCACCCAAATGACAGTATTAACTAAGGTGAAAGGTTATTGATTTTCGAATTTCAGTTTATTCTTAATATATTATATGGACATCAGCATCCTGTTTCAGAATCTTTCAGAATTATTTGTTTTCGACAAAAAAGCACCTATTATTTTTAATAGCGGGCAGTTTCTCCTGTTTTTTACACTTTTTCTGGCCCTTTATATCTGGATTTTTAATAAAATCAACTGGCGCATTGCCTGGCTGACAGTTTTCAGTTTCTTTTTTTATTATAAATCCAGCGGCAGTTTTGTCTTTTTATTGGGAGCTACAGCACTTTTCAATTATTTCATTGCCATTTGGCTGGAGAAGTTGGCAAATGAGGAAAAGAAAGCTTTAGCTAAGGTCATTTTTATAAGTTCGGTTCTGCTGAATTTAGGTGCCCTGCTCTATTTCAAATACACCAATTTCTTTTTGGATACCATTTATGATCTGGCTGGAGGAAAATTTGAACCTTTAAAAATCATACTTCCTGTAGGTATTTCTTTTTTTACCTTTCAGACAATGAGTTATCTCATCGATGTGTACAAAGGGGAACTGAAAGCCTGCAATAACTTTTTGGATTTCGCTTTTTACCTCAGTTTCTTTCCGCAATTGGTAGCCGGACCTATCGTCCGCGCATCCGATTTTATTCCGCAGATCAGAGAGCGTATTGAATTTTCCAGACAACAGGTTGGTGAAGGACTTTTTCTTATCCTGAAAGGATTTATCAAAAAAGCCATTATTGCCGACTATGTTGCACAATATGCCGATCTGGTTTATGGCAATCCGGGCGGTTATTCAGGATTTGAAAACTGGATGGCCATGTATGCCTATACCTTGCAGATTTACTGTGACTTTTCGGGCTACAGCGACATGGCAATCGGTCTTTCTTTGATTTTGGGATTCAAACTGCTGGACAATTTCAAAAGCCCTTATCAGTCTTTGGATATTACCGAATTTTGGCGCCGTTGGCATATTTCTTTGTCCTTCTGGCTGCGCGATTATGTTTATATTCCTTTGGGCGGCAATCGCGGCGCAGGTTCGGGAGCAGTTATTCTCACAGTTGTTTTCATGGCCATATCTGTCATCATTACGCAGTATTGGTGGCTGATTCCTGTGCATATTGTATTGCTGATTGCAGGATATATTTATGCAAAAAGTCACGATTCAAGAGCTGTAAAACTCTTTACTTATATCAATCTGATGCTGACTATGCTTATTGGCGGCTGGTGGCATGGTGCCAACTGGAAATTTGTTTTCTGGGGATTCATGCACGGTCTGGGTTTGATTGTACATAAATTCTTTTCTTTATCTGTCAGAAAATACAAAAAAATACCAGTCTTTACAAAATCCCTTTCCTGGCTGATCACCTTCCATTTTGTTGCTTTTCTATGGGTCTATTTCCGTGCCGACAGTTTTGAAGTGGCCTCTATGTCCATCGCTAAAATGTTTAAAGATTTCAGTTGGAGTTATCTGCAGCCTTTTTTCAATGTAAGACCATTGTTAATTATTATGCTTTTGACAGGTTATGGGCTGCATTTCGTTAAGAATAAAGAGAAAAAACGCATGTCCGACTATTTTTCAGAGATGCCAATTTTGGGAAAGGCTATACTCTTTATTTTAGCCATTCAAATTTCCATTCAGTTGCAGGATGCTAATGTTCAGCCATTTATTTATTTTCAGTTTTGATGAAAAGCTATTTGCACTTGCTGTTTTAATTGTGTATATTTCAGGTTGTGATTGTAAACACAGATCCAACTATTGGAAGCGAGATAAAGAAAAAGCGGCCATGTTTGATTGTATCTCCAAATGAAATGAACTGGAATTTGGCAACTGTTATAGTTTGCCCCATTACTTCTCAGTCAAAAAAATATCCAACGCGAATTGAATTTGATTTAGATGGTGAAAAAAATTGGATTGTAGTAGACCAAATAAGAACTATAGACAAAAGCTGGATTTTAAAACCAATTGAATCTATTGACTCAATAACAATTTCATTAGTAAAAGCTGTAATCCGCGAAACTTTTGTAGACTGAAAATTTTATTTTTTCATTTTCTCATAAGCAATAATTCCGCTCAAACAAACACCCGGAATTCCCTGCCCCGGGTAGGCCGTATCTCCGCAAAGAAATGCGCCTCTCCCATCCAGTCGGGCATCGAGCATCTGCCATGGTTTTATGTTTTTATACTGCGGATAACCGCCAACAAAACCGTATTTTCTGCCGGTCCAGCGCTCCCAGGCTGCAGCTGTTGAAATATGCATATACTCAATACTTGAGCGTTGAATCAGACCCTTTTTTTCCAATTCATCAAGAATGATTTCGGCTAAGCCTGCTTTATCAATATCATTTTCAGGTTTTGGATTTGGAATATGACAACTGATAGAAGCTACCATTTTGTCCAAAGGCGCCCGATACCAATCGATCGGGTGACTATAACTCAGAAACACAGAATGAGATCCAATTTCAGGCAAGGGCTCAGACAGATGTACCTGATGATGCAAACATTTGGGTTCAAAACCCGGCGGACGTTTAAAACCGATGCCAATCTGAAAGGCGGAATGCAGTTTTTCTGCAGGCAACAGTTTTTTCCTGAATTTCCGATTTAGTTTTTCATCCGGAAAAATATCCAAGACATTATTAATTGGAATTCCAAACAGAATTTTATCTCCAACAAAATTTCCGTTGTTTGTTTTAACATGGTATTGACCATGTTCATAACTAACTTTTTCAACAGCAGTTCTGAGCTGTATACTGGAACCTTTTGTTTCCAACCATTCCAGCATAGGCTTTATCATTTGAATCATACCGCCATAAACATAGTGGTTGCCGTAGTTTGTATAACAAAGTGCGGTTGCGCCGAAAAGTACATTTACTTCCTCCTTAAAATTCTGTGCTGTTATTAGCAGCTGTTCATTGACAAAGTCTCTGAATTTTTGATTGTCCTGAAGTCCAAACTTTTTAAGCAAATCCTCCATTGTCCAAAAAGCCCAAGGGGCGTATCTCAACTGAGAAGGGTGAAAACCCTTTATTATTCCAATAAGGTCTTTTAAAGAAGAAGGGGGAAAATTGCGTTGTTTGAGCGAAGTATTCCAAACAAATTGACTGATTTTGAAACAAAACTGCCAAAATTTTCGTTGGCCTGGAAGTCCGAACACTGACTCTGCTTCTCCTATCCAGGTTTCCAAATCACTATGTCTTGTTAATGTTTCGCCGCTTTTCAAATATACCTGCATTGGGGTATTTAATAAGTCAGAATCAATTTCAAGTCCAATTTCATCAAAAAGATAACGCAATGGCATACCTTTGTCCAATCCGACTAAGGTTGTAGCTCCCGATTCAAAGATATAACCCTGACGAAAATAGGAACTGCTGCACCCTCCGGGCAAATAATTTTGTTCAAGAATTTGTACTTTATGACCATCTTTCACCAACAAACAGGCGGCACTGAGGCTACCCATACCTGAACCTACAATAATGACTTTTGACATTGTGTTTAACTTATTTTATAATAATTTCTAAGATTATTAAACAAAATAAAAGAACATCTTGTTTCGTCATTATTCAGATATAAATTTTTATCCATTTCAATTTTTAAGCGGAGCTTTTTCTGAATTTTTTATCTGCTTATTAATAATAATTTAAATTCAATTACCAATGAACGGATCAATTAAAACCGAAAAAACTATCAGTATTTACGAAGAAATGGGGGATGAACACATCCTGACATCTTTAGAAACACCTATGAGATAGGGTGCTTTTGATTTAACTGACGAAGAAAAAATTGAAAAAATTGAGGCTCATTTTAGAGAGATAATGGATATAATGGGACTCGATCTTTTGGACGACAGTTTGAGAGGAACACCTTACAGGGTTG
>JBIKQC010000352.1:0-5414 GCA_044349855.1 Saprospira sp. | reverse complement strand
AGATTTCAGCAGGAAAAAAGATTGGATAAATCAGCAATTGGATGCCATGAATGCAGATATAGTCGGCTTTCAGGAATTGTTTCACGAATCGGCGCTGCGCAATATTCTGAACGATAATCCTAATTATGAAAATGCAAGAATCGTGGTGGGGCATAACAAAGAAGGACTGCCTTCGGTTGGGCTTTTTTCCCGTTTCCCAATTACTGACTTTCAGGTTTTTAATGAATTCCCGGAACAGTTGGTTGTGGATGGCATGACAATTCCGTTTACCCATTTTTCAAGACCGGTATTGAAATGTACCGTTCAGGTAAGACCCGACCTGCAATTTATAGTAGTTGTGGCCCACCTGAAATCGAAAAGACCCATGATTGCTGATGGTGCCGATGGTAGAGATCCGGTGGAAATTGCCAAGGGACAGGCCCGCTCCCTGCTGATGCGTTCAGCCGAAGCAAATGCCCTGAGGACAGTACTGATGAACGTACTGAAAGAAAGAGATTATCCGGTAATTGTGATGGGCGACATGAACGATACACACACTTCTGTAACTACCCGCATCATCTCGGGCGATCCTCCATTCCGTCACATGCCGATGGAAAGAAAATTAGAAATATGGGATACGCTGCTCTATCATGTAAAAGATATTCAGGCCAGAATGTCCTATACAGACGTCTATTATACATATATTCACAACGGACATTATGAGGCCTTGGACCATATTATGGTAAGTCAGGAACTGGTCAAAGAAAACCCCAAAAATATTGGTCGTGTTGGCAATGTTCGTGTATTAAATGATCATTTGATTGACGAAACACTGAGTGAGGATCGTGTGCCGAATTGGCAGTCGGATCACGGACAGGTAGTTGTGTCTATTGAATTGAATGACAGAAATAAACCTAATCTCTGATAATACAGATTTTGATTAGCCTATTTCTTTAAACCTGTATTTTTCCCAACGACCCAAACTCTTCCTGCACCGCCATTTTTGCTCAAAATATTGCGAATCATATTGAATTCGGGCCAAAGGCTGTTCATCTCTCCTTCAGCGTTGCACAGCCTTTCGTATTCCTGCAGAATTGGTGTAAACATTTGAAATAGCAGGTCGGGATTTAGGTTTCTTGAAGCCTGAAGGGCATTGAGTGCATGAAAACGCAAATCATCTCTGGCTAAAGCCTGCCAATAGAGCAAAATTGCTTTTTCTATACCGGCCGGAATATGTGGAATCAGCATCAGTGCTGCTTTCGCCAATGCAGTATCTTCCGCTTCTCCTATCATCATGATATAATTTAGCTGATGCTCAATCTCGCGGCCAAAATCTGTCAGGCCCTCCAAAAGTGCCGTTGCCAAAAGGATATCAGATGTTCCCAAGGAATCAAAAAGTATATTGACTTCTTCCTTATTGGGTCCCCTTCTGAAAATCAATAATTTTTCAGCAGTTTGAGGATCCAATTTTGGGGTTCTATTTTGTTTGAAGGCCAATAATATTTCTTTGAACTTTCTGTTAGGGCAAAAATGATTCAAAATTTGTGATAATAATATTATTCTTTTTTCTTCCGATGATTCGGATTTAAATGCTGTTAAAAGCTCATTTTTATCTGTCCCTACAGGTTTTAATAAATCGAAAAGTGCAAGGCGAAGATCCCTTTTGTGCAGTGCAAACACAGTTTCACAGTCCGATTCGGAACGTTCTGATACTGCTTTTAAAAAGAGCAGATTTTTTTCGTGAATGGGATTTAATATCAAGTAATTCTTATGTTTATAAACTAAACTAATTCCACCTTACAATTTGGCAGCATGCTATATAACGCATTTTTGTCAAAATCCTTGGAGACAATCAGCTTTAGTGTTTTCAGTTTTTTCAGTTTTGCAAAGCTTTGAATCGGAATAGTATCAAATGTAATTCCATAGATAGTTATTGATTCCAATTCTGTTAACTTAAATATTTCCTCCGGGATAATAAAACTATTATAATCTTTCCAGCCATCATCAGTATACTGTCCATTTAGGGCACTTATATACAGCTGTTTTAAAGCAGGATACTGTAATAACTCCATCGGGAAATACTTTAAATAAGTTTGATAGTCTGTCTCGAATATATCATTTTTGATCATCGAAGCAACTATTGTATTTTTCATCGCTGTCGTTCCTTCATCCAATGCATAAGAAAGGCCTGTATTAGTTTTTTTATACAGTGCATAAGCCAGTTTTGCTCTGTTCAGGCCGGAATCCTTTGTATAGGAGATTAGTTTTCGCAACAGTTCTTCTTTATCCGCACTGGATATATAGCCTTTTTTATTGAGTATACCTCTGCTTTTAAGTACCGTCATCAGTTCAGGACCTGCTTTTTGTTTTAAAAGGGCCAATGCTTTTTTTGCAATCTCGGGCTGTTCGGAAAATTTATGTACGATATAAACTTCAGTGAAAAGCGATTCGGGCAATCCGCCACCTTCTACAAGGCTGATCGCCAATGCCATATTGTCTTCATCGAGTGTCATAATCAAATCCGAAACTTTTTCGGCATCTGTATCGGCAGCTTCTACCAGATAGGTTGGATTTATCTTGTCGAAATATTGCGTCAATTGTGCTTCGGTAATCCACTGCAACTGATTTTCAGACAGTTCTTTGCTGTATTTTTTATTGCCGCGGGCACTGATAAGCACATGTGTGACTTCAGGACTTAGTTTTGTACGCAATTCTAGTCCGCAGGCAGTCATTTGTTCCTTTATTTCTTCAAGGGTTTTATTCGTTTTGCCGGCAATATAGATTTTAGAACCCTGCTGAATTGGGGCCTGCTGCAGTTCTGTCATAAAACCCAAGGTTAAATCGGCCACCTTTGTTGCGGGACTGTTCAGCGCTTCCCACAATTGGGGCAGGTTTATTTTTTTGATTTCTTTATCTAATCCGCAATAAATATTAAAAAAATTGATTTGTGTAGCCCGGTTTAAATTTTGAAAGGTTTTATTATCTAACAGATCAAATAATTTTGCTTTGTTATAGAGCGCATTATCAATTTCGAAGCGCCAATATTTAGGTTTTGATAATTTGTACCAATCAAAAAGCACATATGGAAAATGTTCAAAGGGATTGCCGTCCAAGCGGAGACTATCTATTTTGATAGCATTGCTGCCCAAACTTTCGGGTAAACTTTTTAATTGATTTTTTTCAAATGAAAAAGTTTCCAATTTGGGCAACTTATATATCTCTTCAGGAAATACTTTAAATTTATTATTATTGAGATTCAGATAAATGAGCGCCTTCATACCCGATACCTTGGGAATTTCAGAAATATTGTTTCCATTCAGATAAAGGAGCCTTAGAACTGGCAGTCCGCAAACAGAGGCAGGAAATTCTGTAAGCTGATTATTATTTAATTCCAATGTTTTCAAAGACTTTAATTCTGAAACAGAATCAGGTAATTCGGTAATATTATTATTTCCAAGTTCCAAAACCTCCAAAATATCTAATTGTCCGATACTTTGAGGCAATTTTTTTAACTTTGAGTTATAAATTTTGATACTGCTTAAAATTTCGAGTGTGCCGATATTTTCAGGCAATGCGGTTAGTTCGCATTCCTGAATATTTATATTTTTCAGGTCGGGCAGTAAACATAAGCTATCAGGTAATATTTCAATCGGAAGTTTATAAAACTGAATGGACTCTAACTCATTCAATTTAATGATATCATCCGGTAAGGATTTAATGCCAAGATTTGACAAATAAAGTTCCCTTAATTTCTTAAGCGTAAGCACTCCAACCGGTAATTCTTCTAATTCCGGACAATCAGAAATGGAGATTTTACTCAGATTGACCAATTCGGAAATTCGGGGCAAAAGCGCTATTTCCCCTTTTTTTTTAAGATTAATATGGAGTTCTTTAACCTGAGTGGGATTATTTAAAGCCTCAGCTATGGAATTTTGATATCTTACAGACATATAAATTCTTTAAATTTCTTATTGTTTTTGTTTAATGGTTATAGTTAAAGCGATTTTATCAGAAAAATTATTGTCTTGGTTTTGGCGTATCGTCGTGTATGGCTTCAACAAAAACTTCTGCTTTTTTAACTTTTTTCGACCTAAAAAAAATGGATGACAGTCTATATTTTTCATGATCCCATTCACTCAGAAATAAGGCCTGTTTTTTTAAAACATTACTGCTCATCAATGCACCGATAGGGCGAAGCGCATCCACCCGGTCAAAAAGAATTTTTACCCCTGCAGTGAGCGGAATGGCCAAAATGATACCCACCATGCCCCAAAGTGCGTTCATCAGTAAAATGCCGACGATTGCTACAAGCGGATTTATCCTTACTTTTGACCCAACAACATAAGGTGTAATCAGGTTGCCCTCAACCTGTTGAATTGTAGCATACATAATAATAATAGCAACTGGCTGATGCCAGCTTTCGGCAGTTGCCAAAGCATAAAAGAAGGGGAGGCCTCCACCCAAAGTAGTGCCGATATAAGGAATGATTGTCAGAAAAGCAGCCAAAGAAGCCCATAAAAATGGATATTCTACGCCTATAAACCAAAGTCCTACGCTGTTGAGAACTGCCAAAATCATCATAACAGAAATGAGTCCGGATAAATACTGACGGAGCATTTTTTGAATATCGGTAATCGTCTGTGCTGCCTGAAGCCGTTGACCTGGCGAGAACTGCATTAAGACAAAATTCTTTATAGAATTCCTATAGGCCAGTAAAAAGAACATAAACAGAAAAATCAGTGCAATATTGAGCAGGATTCCTGTAAAAGAATTTAAGGTACTTTGAACCAGGGAAAGTGGTGATGATACTATTTTGGAGAAATTGTCTTTTAAAATGGATTGAGATTCCTCTTTTGAGATGTGGAAATACTCCGAAGCCCATTTGAAAAGTGTTTCTGTACCTGTTTGTACCCTCAGACTGATGTTGTCCAGGTCACTCAATACAAATCCGACCTGCATAGAAAAAAAAGTAATAATACCAATAATAGGAATTAGTACCGTTAGAAAAGCAAGTATGGTGCTTAGCGCCTGAGATCGTATATATCGGTCGTAAAAATGTTGAACGGGTAAAATAATAATACTCAGTAATATGGCAAATAAAAAAGGTATGATAAAAAATTGGCCTACACTTAGGATATAAGTGACAATGACTGCAACTAAAAGAAAATAGGCAATATTTTGAATAGAAAATGTTTTTTGGGTCATGATAAAAAGATAAATTTTAAAAATAACGATCAGTAGTCATAGCCTACTGCAATGCCTAACATTGGAGAAAATCCTAGATTTGGGTGGTATTGCAGGGCTGCAAATACATTAAAAAAAACTTCTTTAGGAATCTGATAACGATATCCGATTGTTTGCATAGCAAAAGGAACCACCTGAAGGCCCTCCGGCAAAGAAAATCCGAGCATGAATCGGGCACCTGAGGTAATTTC
>JBIKQC010000351.1:0-5417 GCA_044349855.1 Saprospira sp. | reverse complement strand
ATGCAGATTCGAAAACTTAAGTCTTCGAAGCTAATCATTTAAAAGCTTTAAATTAAATTATTTGACTGTTGCCGACCAAGCCATATATCCGCCCTGCAGATTTACCAATTTGGTAAAACCGCCCTCACACATGATACTGCAGGCACGGGCACTTCGGGCACCACTGCGGCAATAGACCAAATAGGTTTTTTCTTTATCCAGTTTTGCGATTTTTTCTTTAAAATCGGTGGCACTTACATCAATGTTGATAGCGCCATTGATAGCGCCGCTTGCTACCTCAGCGGAAGTACGGACATCTATAAGGACAACATCCTTTTCATTTTTCAATTTATCGCTAAAGCCTTTTACATCTGTATTTTCATAACAGTTGTTTAACTTTACACCTTTGAAAGCCATAAAGAAAACTACGGCGACAGCAACGAGTGTTACTATAAATATTGGGTTCATATTGTTTTTGGTTTTTTAGTGTGCAGTATACAGTATAGGGTAGAGAGTAGAGGGTAGAAAGTACCAAAAACGCACTTAATTTCTATATCTATATAATAATCAGGTAAATGTAGAGTATAATACAGTGTACCTACTACTCTCTACTTTTTACCCTATACCATTTACAAATTTTTCTTAATCAAATAGAAGTCAATTTTTTCGGCAGTATTACTGTCCATGTCAATACGTTCCTGCATTTCAACCAAAGTCTTGGGCGGCGGTACGATAACTTTATCGCCCTTGACCCAGTTCACAGGCATGGCACATTTGTTTTCATCGGCAGTCTGCATTGCAACCAATACCCTTTTGATTTCTTCCATGTTGCGGCCTACATTCAAAGGATAATACATAATCAGGCGGATGATTCCGGCAGGATCGATAAAGAACACAGCGCGAACTGCTGCTGTTGAACTTGCACCCGGGTGAAGCATACCGTAGAGATGTGCCACTTTCATGTCGAGATCGGCGATGATAGGGAAATCGAACAATATTCCGGTTTTTTCATGAACATTATTCACCCAAGCCAAATGCGAGTGAATACTGTCGATGCTGAGGCCCATCAGTTTGGCATTGTGCTTGCGGAAAAAGTCGTGATTTTGAGCAAATGCCGACATTTCAGTGGTACAAACCGGTGTAAAATCGGCCGGATGCGAAAACATGACCACCCAATGTCCTTTGTTGTATTCTGATAATTTGATATTACCGGTAGTGGTAATTGCATCAAAATCCGGGGCTTTGTCGCCGATGCGCGGCATACTGTAATTTTCCTGCTCCATAATTTTAGATTTTAGATTGGGTATTAAATTTAAGATTTTATAATAGGAATAATCTTAAATCTAACTTATTTTATAAAAATTATCTAACGGCAACTTCCCAGGCCATCATGCCACCTGCAAGGTTGACCAGGTCTTTAAAACCGCTTTGTGACATCATGGCGCAGGCCTGACCGCTGCGGTTTCCGCTTCTGCAAACCATGTAATATGCTTTACTTTTATCCAATTTCTGTACTTTATCTGCAAAATCGGCTGCAAAAAAATCTATTTCGAGGGCGCCGGAAATTTTACCGGAGGCAATCTCAACGGGAGTTCTTACATCTATAACTACTGCATTTGGATTATTTTCGAAAGCTGCTTTAAATTCAGCAGGCGCAAGGTTTTGGTAGCTCATATTTGTATTTGATATTTTGTTTATTAATAGGTACTTAGTACAGGGTACAAAGTACTTGGTATTATTATATTATGATAAATCCAGTATATAGGGGCCAGGCACTAGTTCCCAGTCCCTACTTTCATCTATGATCTTTGATCTTTAAACTTTGATCTTTAAACTTTGATCTTTTAATTATAACTCAGTTTTTTGCTCGTGAAACTCCGTAGTAGGCAATGCAGTTGTTTTTACAGCTTTGAAACCACCCTGAACATTCACAACTTTGAATCCGCGTGACTGCAGAATAGAACCTGCAATTACGGAACGGTATCCGCCTGCACAATGTACGTAGTAAGTTTTTTCAGGAGAAATTTCCGCCATGTTTTTATTGATAAAGTCGAGCGGGAAATTCTGGACACCTATAACATGTTCCGCTTCAAATTCGCTCTCTTTACGAACATCCAAAATGTTTAATTTTCCTGCTTTGTATAACTTTTCCAATTCTACAGCTGAAATTTCAGGCAGTGTATCTGTTTCTTTGCCGGCTTTCACCCAGGCATCAAAACTGCCTTTCAGGTAACCCAATGCGTTGTCATAACCTACACGTGCCAGGCGGGTAACCACTTCTTCTTCTCTGCCCGGTTCTGCTATAAACAGAATCGGCTGTTTCAAATCGGTAATCAGAGCGCCGACCCACATCGCAAAGTTGTCATCAATGCCAATAAAGATAGAATTGGGAATGAACGACTTAGGGAAAACTGTGTTTGGTCTTGTATCTAAAATCAAAGCATCCTGACTATCGGCAAGTGAGACAAATTCTTCCACTTCACGGGCAACAAGACCACGCTGCATTACTTCTTCAACGCTGTCATAGCCCATTTTGTTCATGACTGCATTTTTAGGGAAGTACTGTGGAGGATCGACCAAACCGTCAGTTACTTCTTTGACAAATTCCTCTTTTGTCATATCTGCACGAAGTGCATAATTGAAAAGCTTTTGGTTGCCAAGCGTATCCTGAGTCTGTTTGCTCATTTTTTTACCACAGGCAGAACCGGCACCATGACCCGGATAGACGATTACCACGTCAGCAAGCGGCATAATTTTATTACGCAATGAATCGAAAAGATGAGCTGCGAGGTCTTCTCGGGTAAGATCTGTTTTTATCGCAAGATCGGGACGCCCTACATCACCTATAAACAGAGTGTCACCGGTGAAGATGGCAATATCTCTGCCGTTCTCGTCGCGAAGCAGAAAGGTACTGGACTCCATAGTATGTCCGGGCGTGTGTAAAACAACAATTGAAATATTGCCCAATTTCAGCACTTCACCATCAGTAGCAATATGTGCCTCAAAGTTAGGCTGAGCAGTAGGTCCGAATACAATTTTGGCTCCTGTTTTCTTTGCAAGGTCAATATGGCCTGACACAAAATCGGCATGAAAATGTGTTTCCAAAACAAATTTGATTTTGGCGCCATTCTCTTCAGCTCGTTCGATATAGGGTTTAATCTCGCGAAGCGGATCAATAATAGCAACTTCGCCATTACTTTCGATATAATAGGCAGCTTCTGCCAAACAGCCGGTATAAATCTGTTCTACTTTCATCTTTAATATTTTTGTAATAATATTTTCTATTTGATAATACAAAGGTAGGCTGCTTTGCTTTTGTGATTGGTGACGTTTGTCACAGTTTCAATATTTTTTTATTTTTTTATTTTTAGGTTATAAACTTCGCTACAATTTCTATCTAGAAACTGCGATGATATCGGACTTTATTTGGTTGCTAAGATAACTTGACCACTAATTGACAAAAAAAATTTTGAAAAAAATGCCCAAGGTCATATAAATTAGATTTATATCCTTAATTTTGTGAATAATCCATACGGGATAAAACCTTAGACCTCAAACAAAATCCGGTAAGATAGTTTATTGGTCATGTCTGCGGTTATCAAATTATTATTTTTTTACCTTTTAATTATTCAAACACTATGCGTGCTTTAACAAAAACTCTGATGGCCGTTGCAGTTTCTGCTTTCCTTTTCACCTCTTGCGGCGGTGGCAGTGAAGTTTGTCAATGTGCAGACACTATGCTTTCTATGATGAAAGAAGCTAAAGATGTCAAAGATGACAAAGCCAAAATGGAAGCAATCCAAGAAAAGTACAAAGCCAAAATGGAGAAATGCCAGAAATTAGATGAAGGCAAAACTGATGAACAGAAAAAGAAAATGGAAGAAGAGATGAAAGCTTGTCCTGCTTATCAGGAAGTAGAAAAAATCATGAAAGAATCTTTGGGTGGCAACTAGTCACTGAGGAAACATACATGTATAGCCGCAAAACAATACCCTGTGTAGTGTTTTGCGGTTTTGTTTAATATTTTTTACACAAAATAAATAAATCAATGAGTACTTTAACTAAAACTCTGATGACTGCACTGGTTGCAGCAATTTTAATGACTTCATGTGCTGGCGACCCAACTTCAAGCAATCCTGATATCGCTAAATTGAGCGATGTGAGTAAAAAAGCATTGGACGAAGCATCGAAAAAAGGTTGCGAATGTTTGAAAAAACATGGCAAAGGTCTTCAAGAATTTATGGATGAGGCAAAACCGCTTTTGGCTGATGCTGAAAAAGCAGAAAACCCAATGGAAGTAATGGGCAAGCTCATGGGATCTATGATGAAAATGAAAGATTTCGGCGAGTGCTTCAAAGATGTTGAGCCTAAAGGCGACGAAGCTACTGAAAAAGCAATGGAAGAAGATTTGAAGAAAATCCTTGGCGAAAATCCTGAAAGAGGCGCTAAGAAGAAAAAGCAAATGGAAATCATGAATGCTTATTTCGGCAAAAACTGTCCAAGCGAAGCTAAAATCTTTGCAGATTTCACTAAATTAGGTGAGCAAATGGAAAATCTCCGCAAAAAATAATAATCTTCAAACCTGTAAGATTTAATGTAACTGAAAAGCCGTCACAGAAAAAGTGACGGTTTTTCTATTTAGATATTTAATAAAGTATCATCTTTGCCTAGTTTTATAACAATTTAGATATTTAAAAAAATGAAAACATTAACAAAAAACCTGTCTTTAATGCTTTTGGCAATATTCTTCCTTGCTTCTTGCGGTAACGCTGATAACAAAGAGAAAAAAGAAGGCAAAGAAGCAACAAAAGATGCGGCTTCAGAAAATGCCGATATCGCAAAGTTGAGCGACATCAGCAAAAATGAATTGGATAAAGTTTCTAAAGCTGGCTGTGAGTGCCTTAAAAATTATGGGTCAGAACTCAAAACATTTCTGGATGAAGTAAACCCTTTATTGGCCGAAGCTAAAAACAGCAAAGAGCCAATGGAAGTAATGAGTAAAGCAGGGGGCTCCATGATAAAAATGAATAACTTCGGCGAATGTATGAATAAAGCGGATACAGGAGAATCTGAAGAAATCAAAAAAGCTATGGACGCTGACTTGGTTAAAATTCTTGGCGAAAATCCAGAACCTGAAGTAAAACAGAAAAAGCAAATGGAAATCCTGAATGCTTATTTCGGTAAAAACTGTCCTAATGAGGGTAAATTGTTTACAGATTTCATCAAATTTGGTGAAGAAATGGAAGCATTGGCCAAAAAGAAATAATTGACAACTGTCAATGGAATTTATAAAAAAGCCGGCAATTGTCGGCTTTTTTATTTTTTAGACCTCAATCCATCCGGAGGCATTCTTTTTTCTTGATAAAAAAGAATCAAAAAATCAAGTCGCAGCTAACGATAAAATTGGGCGCCGCTGTCGATACTCCTGAGATTGTTTT
>JBIKQC010000350.1:0-5456 GCA_044349855.1 Saprospira sp. | reverse complement strand
AGGGCGATTCAGAAAAGTTGCCTTTTGAAGACAATACTTTTGATGCCGTTATCGTTGCATTTGGTGTAAGAAATTTTGCAAATGTCGAAAACGGACTGCGTGAAATGTTGCGGGTTTTGCGTCCGGGCGGTAAATGTGTAGTCCTTGAATTTTCAAAGCCTAAAGTTTTCCCTATTAAACAGTTATATAACTTCTATTTCAAAAGTATTCTTCCCGCTATAGGACGAATTACTTCCAAGGACAGAAAAGCATATTCTTACCTTTATGAATCGGTTCAGGCTTTTCCTGAGGGGAAAGAGTTTGAACAACTATTGATTAATTTAGGATTAAAACAAACAAAATGTACAGTGCTGACCATGGGCATCTGCTCAATTTATTCAGGTACAAAATAGGAAATGCCTTTTTTGCTACCCTATTTTTTTTGTTGATTGCAAATATTTCTGTTGCTCAAAAAAGCGGCAGAAATTTTAATTTTAATTCATTCAACAAAAAGACATATTACTTTGGTATTTCTTTAGGGTATAATAACTCGTCTTACCGCATTGTTCATGATAAAAGTTTTATACTGAACGATACGGTTAAGGTTTTGGAATCTGCTACAGGCCCGGGGTTTAATCTCGGCATTGTGACAAATATCAAATTTGGTGATAATTTTGATTTTCGCTTCAATCTGCCAACGCTTTCCTTTGCGGAACGCCGTTTTGAATACACGCTCATGAGTAAGGAGATTCAAAGCCGCAAGGTAGAATCAGTATTTATCGATTTTCCAATTCAAATTCGTTATAAATCTAAGCCTTATCACGATATTCGTGCCTTTGTGATTTTGGGCGGAAAATACAGTATTGACCTTTCCAGCAATTCCAGAGCAAGACAGGCAGAAGATTTGATTAAAATTGCCCGCCAGGATCTGCTTTTGGAATTCGGTGTAGGATTTCAGGTGTTTTTTCCTTATTTTATTCTCTCTCCTGAGATTAAATTTTCACATGGTCTGCTCAATATTCATGATCGCAATGCCGGTCTGATCTACTCCAGTGTTATCGACAAACTCTTTGCAAGAGGATTGACAATCTCCTTCCATTTCGAGGGTTAAGATTTTTATCATTTTCGGAATATTCCGTGCAATTCTAAATTTTTTATGCATCTGATCTCGGAAGACAGATCTCCGGCCAGGCCTTTGCTTCTGTTGATGCTGCTCTTTTTTATTGTCAACCTCTTCTTTGTTGGCAATAATATCTGTCTTTGGGATGACGATGAGGCCGCTTATGCAGGATTTGCTCTGCGGATGATCGAGACCGGTGATTGGGTTAATCCGCAGTTTACCTGGTCGGATGTGCATCGTAAAACGCCATTTCATTTTTGGACAATAGCGGTTTCCTACCTTATTTTTGGTATCAATGAATTTGCTGTCCGATTTCCCTCGGCTTTGGCGGTTTTATTGACTGCGCTGAGTATTTATTTTATTTCCGGAAAAATATGGGGACAGAAGACTGCAGCCTGGGCCTCCATTATATTTTCTACTTCATTTCTCAGTATCTCCATGGGTAAGATGTCGCTGACTGATGCCTGGCTTATGTTTTTTGATACATTGGCAGTACTGTCACTTTTGCGTTTTTTGGATCAGCCTTCCTGGAAATGGAATCTTCTGCTTTGGACTGCAGTTGCTTTGGGAATTATGGTGAAAGGGCCGCCAATTATCATATTACTAGGCGGTTTTTGGCTGGGATTGGCTATCCTGCACCCAAAAAGAAATAAGCTCATAGGCACGCATCCTTGGATTTTTGGACCCTTAAGCCTTTTGCCATTTGTACTTTGGGCTTATTTGTCTTATAAGAATGATGGAGGCAAACTGATTACTTTTTTATATGAATGGTACATTGTAAAGAGAGTAGGCGGTGCTGTTTTTGGTCAAAGCGGACCTCCGGGCTATCATTTTGTAGTGGCTATAGTGGCATTTATTCCCTGGCTGCCTTTTTTTCTGAAAGGTTTTTGGAATGCTTTGCGTTTCGCAAGACATGATGAGCAGCATATTTCGCTTTTTCTTTGGCTTCTGTTCGGTTGGGGGTTTTACGAACTGATGAGCAGTAAATTACCTTCCTATGCAATGGGTGCACATCCGGCTATGGCTATTGCTGCAGCAACTGTTCTTGTTAAATACCTGGAGGCAGAAAAAAACAAAGTTATTGCAAATTGGGCTTGGATTTTAACAGGAATTTTTTGGATTTTGTTAGGATTGGGAGCTTGGATTGGCTTTTATTATACATTTCCAAACAATAACAGTACAATTGGTTTTGTTGCAACGCCTATGATAACTGGTGGAATTGCCCTAATCTTTGTCAAGTTGGAACAAAAAGTTTTGATTTCAGCAATTTGGGGGGCGCTTACCCTTACGCTTTTGTGGGGAGTAGGGGGGCAGGCCTTCGATGCTAGTCCGGCAAAATCCAGCAGGAAAATTGTCGCCTCTATGAAAACAGAAGCGGAAAATTATACAAAACCAAAAGAATTGACTGCTGCATTTTGTGGATTTTCCTTCAGGCAGCTGCATATGAGTTTTCCCTTTTATACAGAAAGAAGTTTCAAAGAGATAAAAGAGTTATCTGTTCAGGAAGCAATTACCGAAATGAACAGTGGAAAGCCGATAATTATATTAGTTGGTGAAGGGGCAATTCCGCATTTGGAATTTGCTATTAAACAGGGCAGTTTAAAAAATCTTAGTTACTTTGAGCCTGCTCCAGAATGGCGTTCACTTAATGATCAGCTAAAAGTACATCCATTCATTATTATGCATAATTTGGGAAATACTAAGTAATTACATTGTAATATTGTCTTTACGTCATAAGTAAAAAAGGCTTTAAAACAATGTTTTAAAGCCTTCTTCTTGTTCTAAGGTTAATTTGCAATTAAGCTAATCCATAGGAAGTCAGCCTGTTTTTTACTTTCAGAATTTGTCTGATTTCATCCAGCTCTACAGTATACGGATGGTAAACAGAATTATCGGAAATCAGCTCAAAACCGATAAGATCTCCGCTTTTTCTGTCTTTAAGTCTTCTGATTCTTTTTGCAACTACATTATCTGTGATGACAACATAAACTCCGTTATCTCTCGGCATTTCATTTTTTTCCAATGCCTCACAAATGACAATATCTCCATTCGTTATATGCGGAAGCATAGAGTCGCCGCTAATTTCGAAGGCAACCAATTGTCCGTCCATACCGGGAATGGTAAACTTTTGGAATTCCTGCATATATTCCTGACTGCCGCCGGACATTGCATATCCTGCAGAGGCTTTGTAAGGAACCAATGTGATGTTATTCCTTCCTTCAAACATTTTTTCGGCAATTGAAAAGCTCGGTATGCCGCCACCTTCAGTTCCGAACATTTCAAGGCTTGCACCAAAAAGGAAATTGGCATTGATGCCATAGTATTCCACCAATTTGTTCATCTGTTCTACCGTCAGGCCTCTTTCGCCCTTTAACACACTGTTGATAACGTGGTTGTAGGTGCCAAGCTGTGCGGCGATATCAGATTTGCTTTTTACTTTGCCCTCTTTTCTGAGTTGTTCGAAAACAAGAGCAAATTTCTGATTGACAATTTTGTCTGCAATGTCACTCATATCGTTAATTTTTGATTTACTGATAAAAATATTTTAAAAAAAAGAGAGAAAAAATTGACAAATGAAACAATTTGTTTTACTTTTGTTTTGTTGTTATTAATAAATCAGTGTTCATTTGTGCTGATTCGATTGTAAAAATACCATTAATCTGTAAAAATCAAAAAATATGGTTCATTTTTTTAAAATAAAAACAGAAAAATGTAATGCAGGGTTGCTTTTCATTTTTTTAATCTGCGTTTTAGTGGCCTCTGTACTATCCTGTCAGAGTTCTAAAAATGCTGAAACGCTGCACGATACGAGGATGCAATATCGTAGTATTGGTGAACAGATTAGGAAAGAACGTATTGATAGAGGCTTGAGTCAAAAAGAACTGGCCGACGCTGTTAAAATATCACAAGAGACACTAAGTCTTATTGAAGATGGTTTTGCAACACCAATACAACATAAGATGGTTGCAATAGAAGAATTTTTAGGGGTTGAACTTATAAATGACAGATCCTTTACCGGCCACCCTAAATAGTTTTAAAAAGGTTTGACTTGAGTTAAACAATTTCAATATATTTTCATTAGTTATTTGAACAATTGTTTGTTATAGTTTGATTTAATGTTTTTGCAAACTATAAACAGTTGTGTTAATACCTTTAGTAATTACAGTATGAAAATTGAACAGGAAATCAATCAACAGAAACCCTTCTCAAATAACTATCAAAAGGCCGCTGTTAATATTATGTTCACTGCATCATGGTTGGGAAAGAAACAATCTGATGCCTTGAAGCCGCTTGATCTGACTATTCAGCAGTACAACATTTTGAGGATACTGAAAGGCTTGAATGGAGAACCTGCTACCATTAAGTTGCTGACCGAAAGAATGATTGATAAAATGTCTAATGCCTCACGTCTTGTTGACAAATTACTGGCAAAAGAACTTGTCAGAAGAGATGAATGCCAGGATGACCGGCGTCGTGTAGATATTTTTATCAGCGAAAAAGGTCTAAAAATTCTTTATATGGCCTCTGAAGCTTTAGAAAATCTTTTCACAGACCCAAATTTGGAACTGAATTTGGAAGACGCAGGTATACTCAGCGATCTTTTGGATAGAATTAGAGAGTAAGTTTTAAATCAAAAATAAAATATTTTTGCCTCTTAAATGCCACAAAATTTATTACTTTTGTTTAAATATTTTGATAATTGTTTAAATTTTAATTTGCTCGGGCTTTTTTTGAGTTTTACATTATTTCCTGATTGTCAAATATTTACTTGCATAGCATTTATCTGTTAATTAAAACTTTTTAACCGTGGAATTTGATAGAGATAAGCGTTTTGAGAGCGTATATTCACGCAAAGTAAAAGCAGGGAAAAGAAGAACTTATTTCTTTGATGTGCGTCAAACTAAAGGCAGTGACTATTTTGTAACAATTACAGAGAGTACCCGCCGATTTGAAGATGAAGGATATATAAGGCACAAAATTTTTCTGTACAAAGAAGATTTTAACCGCTTTATCGAGAATTTAACAGATGTTGTAGAACATGTCAAAACAGAGCTAATGCCTGAGTATGACTATGAAGAATATGCCCGCAGGTATGATGATGAAGATAATTTGGAAGGAGAACAATTTTCAAAAGTTCAGGAAACGACAGAAGAACCAAAAAATGAAATTCCCAAAATAGAATCGACTTTACCTGAAGATGAAGAAGACGGTGAAGAATGGTAAATTAAACTATTTTTTTAACGAGATTTGAACATTTTGCTCAAATCTCGTTTTTAATTATTTTTATCATTTCAATAGCAACCTTAATTATATTTGCTATTCTTCTTTTGTGTAATCACTCTTTCCATAACGAAAT
>JBIKQC010000019.1:0-19768 GCA_044349855.1 Saprospira sp. | reverse complement strand
TGTTATATCCTGGATTTTACCCATCGTGCGAGGTATTTTCACCAAAGTTTGACCTTCACTTACTTTGTCACCATCATTGATCATAATGTAAGCACCTACAGGCATTGTGTATGAGCGAAGTTCCACTTGATCTTTGTCTACAACTTTAATTACAGGTACTTTACGTTTGTTTTTAGACTCAATAACCACTTTTTGTTCGTGACCTGTCTGATCGTCACGTTCTACTCGATAAGTTACTCCATCCTCAACATCATCGAATAAAATAAAACCATCGTATTCATTGATAATTGAGGCGTTGTAAGCATCCCACTCAGCAATCATATCACCTTTTTTCACATTATCACCCTCTTTGATATAGATTGTAGACCCATAAACAAGGTATGCGGTAGAGAGAACTCGGCTATTTTTAGGATCAATAATACGCATCTCACCGGTACGTGAAATGACTATATTGGTTGTTTTATTTTTGTCTTTATCGAAGTAAGGTACCGTACGGACACTGTCAAACTCAATTTTACCGTCGAATTTTGATTTCAATTCAGATTCTTCTGCGGTATAGGAAGCCACACCACCCACGTGGAAGGTACGTAAAGTCAACTGAGTACCGGGTTCACCAATGGACTGAGCAGCTATAATTCCTACAGCATCACCTGTTTCGGTCATTCGTCCTGAAGCAGGATTTTTACCGTAGCACATGGTACAAATACCCTGACGGGCTTCGCAGGTAAGTACTGAACGAACTTCAACTTGTTCAACATCAGCTTCCTCTATTAGCATAGAAAGCTCTGGAGTGATCACTGAATCTGCAAAAGCAATTACCTCATCAGTTTCAGGATGATGAATATCGTGCAGTGGGAAACGACCTTCAATACGCTCAGAAAGCGGTTGAATAATTTTGTCATTTTCAATCAAAGCAGTTACGATAATACCACGAAGTGTATGACAATCATGAATATTGATAACAACATCCTGAGAAACGTCAACCAGACGTCGTGTGAGATAACCTGCATCAGCTGTTTTCAAAGCTGTATCTGCCAAACCTTTACGTGCACCGTGGGTAGAGATAAAGTACTCCAAAACCGACAAACCTGCTACGAAGTTTGAAAGGATCGGGTTCTCAATAATCGCACCGCCGGTATCGCCAGATTTACGGGGTTTTGCCATCAGACCACGAATTCCGCAAAGCTGTTTGATTTGCTGTTTGGATCCACGTGCACCAGAATCAAGCATCATATAAACAGAGTTAAAACCCTGTTTATGAATAGCTAACTCTTTCATCAGTGTAGATGTGATCTTGTTATCAGCCTGAGTCCATTCGTCAATAATTTGGTTGTAACGTTCATTATTGGTGATTAGACCCATATTGTAGTTATCCCAAATCTCGTCAGCAGTATTTTGAGTTTCAATCAATGTGACCTCACGGGTTGACGGGGTAATAAGATCGCTCAAATTGAACGACAAACCACCACGGTATGCCCAATAGAAACCTAAATCTTTTATGTCGTCCAAGAATTTCGCGGCAGTTGGGAAATTGGTTTCTTTAAGGATGTATGCAATTACCTGCTTAAGGTTTTTCTTTGAAAGTAATTCATCAATGTAAGGTAATGATTTTGGAACTACCTGATTGAAGATTACACGGCCCACAGTTGTCTCGATACGTCGTGTTGAGAAAGTACCGTCAGATTCAGGGTGAGGTACGCGTACAGTAATGTATGCGTGAAGCTCAACCTTGCCTTCGTTATAAGCAATAATAACCTCTTCAGCAGAATAAAATCTTCTTCCCTCGCCTTTTACAATAACACCGTCCATCGTCTTTTTACCCTTTGTGATGTAGTACAGACCCAATACCATATCCTGAGAAGGAAGGGTAATAGGCGTACCGTTTTGAGGGTTAAGCATGTTATGTGAAGACAGCATCAGGATTTGAGCCTCGAGGATAGCCTGATTGCTCAAAGGAACGTGAACCGCCATCTGGTCACCGTCAAAGTCGGCATTGAACGCCGTACAAACGAGTGGGTGAAGCTGAATTGCTTTACCCTCTATCAGTTTAGGTTGAAAAGCCTGAATTGACAAACGGTGAAGTGTCGGTGCACGGTTAAGCATAACCGGATGACCTTTCAATACGTTTTCAAGAATATCCCAAATAATAGGGTCTTTTCTATCTACTAACTTCTTGGCAGATTTTACAGTTTTTACTATGCCTCGCTCAATCAATTTACGAATAACAAACGGTTTGAAGAGCTCTGCAGCCATATTTTTAGGAATACCGCATTCGTGCAACTTGAGGGTTGGTCCAACTACGATTACAGAACGACCGGAGTAGTCAACACGTTTACCCAAAAGATTTTGACGGAAACGGCCCTGTTTACCTTTTAGTACATCACTCAGTGATTTCAGCGCACGACCACCCTCTGCTTTAACGGCATTGGATTTTCGAGAATTGTCAAACAGAGAGTCAACGGCCTCTTGCAACATACGCTTTTCATTACGCAGGATTACCTCAGGGGCTTTGATTTCCAAGAGACGCTTCAATCGATTATTTCGAATAATCACACGGCGATATAGGTCATTAAGGTCAGAACTCGCAAAACGGCCACCATCCAAAGGAACAAGCGGACGTAATTCAGGTGGAATAACAGGCAGATAGTCTACCACCATCCACTCTGGTTTGTTTTCCATACTGCGCTGACCATCACGGAATGCTTCTACTACTCGAAGCCTTTTCAAAGCCTCGAGCTTACGCTGTTGTGAATTTTCATGAGCAGCTTTGTGACGTAGCTCATAAGACATTTTCTCGAGGTCTACACGTTGTAGAAGATCACGAACAGCTTCAGCGCCCATTTTGGCTATGAATTTATTGGGATCATCATCGTGAAGCATTTGGTTTTCTTTTGGCAACATATCCAAGATATCCAAATATTCCTCTTCAGTAAGAAGGTCTCTTTCAAAACTTCCGTTAATACCTTTTTCTGAGATTGCACCTGCCTGAATTACTACATAGCGTTCATAATAAACGATTGACTCTAATTTTTTGGAAGAAAAACCGAGCAGATAGCCAATTTTATTGGGCAGTGATTTAAAGTACCAGATATGAACAATTGGAACCACCAATTTGATGTGTCCCATGCGTTCGCGACGTACTTTTTTCTCAGTTACTTCAACACCGCAACGGTCACAGACGATACCTTTATAACGAATACGTTTGTATTTTCCGCAGAAACATTCATAGTCCTTTACAGGACCGAAGATACGTTCACAGAACAAGCCATCACGTTCGGGTTTATAGGAACGATAATTAATGGTTTCAGGTTTAAGAACTTCACCAAAAGAACGACCGAGAATGGAATCGGGAGAAGCCAAACTCAGTGTTATTGAACTGAAGTTATTTTTGATCTTGTTCGTATTGTTCTTTTTAAACGACATAGAAAGCTATGATTTATAAATCAACAAGATTTTTTCTAGCTATGAAACCTTTCGAGACAAATATGACTCGAAAGGTTTATTTCAACTATTCCGAAGTTGAGAGAGGTATAAAATGGATTTTAATCAAATTTAACATCCAATGCCAAACCTCTCAACTCGTGTACTAATACATTGAACGATTCCGGTATACCCGCAATAGGCATGTTATCACCTTTTACGATAGCCTCATAAGCTTTTGCGCGGCCTACGATGTCATCCGATTTGATTGTCAGCAACTCCTGCAGAATATGGGAAGCTCCATAAGCTTCAAGTGCCCAAACCTCCATTTCACCAAAACGCTGACCACCAAATTGAGCTTTACCACCCAAAGGCTGCTGAGTAATTAGAGAGTACGGTCCGATAGAACGCGCATGCATTTTATCATCAACCATGTGTGAAAGTTTGATCATATAAATAACACCTACAGTAGCTTTCTGATGGAAACGATCACCAGTTTCGCCGTCATTAAGGTGAATTTCACCATAGCTTGGCAAACCAGCCTTCTCAACGTAACTGTTTACGTCTTCCAATTTAGCTTCATCAAATACAGGGGTAGCGAAAGTCATTCCCAATTTTTCACCGGCCCATCCCAAAACAGTTTCGAAGATCTGACCGAGATTCATACGCGAAGGTACACCAAGAGGATTAAGAATGATATCCATTGGGGTACCATCAGGTAGGAAAGGCATGTCTTCATCGCGAACAATTCGTGCTACAATACCTTTATTCCCGTGGCGACCAGCCAATTTATCACCCACCTGTAGTTTACGTTTCTGTGCCAAATAAACTTTTGCCAGTTTTAAAACACCTGCGGGCAATTCATCTCCGATAGTTATTGCGAATTTTTCACGCTTATAAACACTTATCGCTTCGTTGACTTTAATGGTATAGTTGTGTAACAGGCGACGAACGAGACCATTCACCTTTTCATCATCTGTCCAACCGAAATAATCAATGTTATTGTAATCAAGATCTTTAAGTAATTTTTGTGAGAATTTTGCTCCTTTAGGAATCACCATCTCATTGTAGATACTTTTTACACCCTGAGAAGATTTGCCTTCTAAAAGAACGAGCAATTTTTCAATTACTCTAACAGTCAGATCATCAACATCTTTTTCATGAGTCTTATCGAGTTTTTCCAACATTTTCTTATCCTTAGCCTTTTGTACTTTATCCTTTTTGGCACGACGGAAAAGACGGGTGTCAACTATTACACCACGTGTTGAAGGAGGAACTTTCAAAGAAGCATCTTTAACATCACCTGCTTTATCACCAAAAATAGCACGGAGCAACTTTTCTTCCGGAGTGGGGTCAGATTCACCCTTTGGGGTAATCTTACCGATCAGGATGTCACCGTCGCGTACCCAGGCACCAATGCGGATAATACCGTTTTCATCGAGGTCTTTAGTTGCTTCTTCGCTAACATTGGGGATATCATTTGTAAATTCTTCTTCGCCCAATTTGGTGTCACGTACGTCCAATTCAAATTCTTCAATGTGAACTGAAGTAAATACGTCTTCACGTACTACACGCTGAGAAAGAACAATAGCATCCTCAAAATTATAACCTTTCCAAGGCATAAACGCAACTTTCAGGTTTTGGCCCAGGGCAAGTTCACCATTATCTGTGGCATAACCCTCGCAAAGAATTTGACCTTTTTGCAGACGTTGATTCTTGCTAACGATCGGTTTTAGGTTAATACAAGTATTTTGGTTAGTACGACGGAACTTTATCAGTTCGTATACAGTCAATTCATCATCAAATGAAACCATACGCTCATCATCGGAGCGATCATAACGAATGACAATTTTTTTCGCATCTACATATTCTACTACACCAGTACCCTCGGCATTTATTAGCATACGGGAATCCTCAGCTACTTTTGCTTCGAGACCAGTACCTACAACAGGAGCTGTAGGGCGAAGAAGCGGAACAGCCTGACGTTGCATATTAGAACCCATTAGGGCACGGTTAGCATCATCATGAGAAAGGAATGGAATCAGAGAAGCTGAAACACCAACGATTTGGTTAGGTGCAACATCGATAAAATCAACCTCTTCAGGTGACAAAACCGGAAACTCACCATTATCACGGCATTTGATACGATCTGTTTCGAAGAAACCTTTTTCATCGATTGGAGTATTAGCCTGTGCAATAATACCAAAGTCCTCTTCCTCAGCAGATAAATATGTAGGTACTTCTTTAAAGTCAACACGTTCACCATCAAGAATTTTACGGTAAGGCGTTTCTATAAAACCCATTTTGTTCACTTTGGCGTGAACACAAAGAGTAGAAATCAAACCGATATTAGGTCCTTCAGGTGTTTCAATAGTACAAAGACGACCGTAATGAGAATAGTGAACGTCACGAACCTCAAAACCAGCTCGTTCACGGGAAAGACCACCTGGCCCTAGTGCAGAAATACGGCGTTTGTGCGTAATTTCTGATAAAGGGTTAGTTTGATCCAAGAACTGAGACAACTGACTTGTACCAAAGAAAGAATTTATAACCGAAGACAATGTTCGTGCATTTATAAGGTCTATAGGTGTAAAGACCTCATTATCGCGAACATTCATACGTTCACGAATTGTACGAGCCATACGTGCAAGACCGACACCAAATTGTGCATAAAGCTGCTCTCCTACGGTACGGACACGACGATTACTCAAGTGATCAATATCATCAATCTCAGCTTTTTGATTGATAAGTTTGACTAAATATTTTACAATAGAAATAATATCTTCCTTGGTAAGGACAATAGTTTCCATCGATGTATCAAGCTCAAGCTTGCGGTTAATTTTATAACGTCCTACATCACCGAGGCTATAACGTTTATCGGAGAAGAAGAGTTTATCGATGATACCACGAGCTGTTTCGTCATCGGGAGGATCAGATCCTCTTAATTGACGATAGATATGCTGTACTGCTTCAATTTCGGAGTTGGAAGTATCTTTTTGAAGTGTATTGTAGATGATTGAATAATCATCTTCGATGTCTTCACGTTGCAAGATTATCTTATCTACATTTGTAGAAAGAATTTCTTCGATGTTATCCTCATCGAGAATTACATCACGTTCAAGAATCACCTCGTTACGCTCGATTGAAACGACTTCCCCCGTATCTTCGTCTACGAAGTCTTCAACCCAGCTGCGTAAAACACGAGCAGCAAGTTTTCGTCCGATATTAGCTTCTAAATTTTCACGAGTAGAATCAACCTCATCAGCAAGGCCGAAGAGGTTTAGAATATCGCGGTCAGAGTCGAAGCCTATGGCACGAAGCAGTGTTGTAACAGGGAATTTTTTCTTACGATCAATGTAAGCATACATTACCGAATTGATATCAGTAGCAAATTCCATCCATGCACCCTTGAAAGGTATTACACGGGCGGAATAAATTCTTGTTCCGTTCGGGTGACGGCTTTGCCCAAAGAATACACCTGGTGATCTGTGCAACTGAGAAACGATAACGCGCTCTGCTCCATTAATCACAAAGGTTCCTTTGGGTGTCATGTATGGGATATTACCCAAAAACACATCTTGAACGGTCTGTTCGAAATCAACATGCTCCTCATCATTACAGGACAGGCGCAATTTCGCTTTTAGCGGCACACTGTATGTTAGACCACGGTCCATACACTCATCGATGGAATATCTGGGGGGGTCTATGTAGTAATTAAGGAACTCCAGGATGAAGATGTTTCTAGCATCCGAGATTGGGAAATTTTCTTGGAAAACCTGATAAAGTCCTTCGTTTACGCGGTTTTCAGGAGTTGTCTCCAACTGAAAGAATTCCTCGAAAGATTTCAATTGAATTTCTAAAAAGTCGGGATAATGAGAATCGTGTTTGATTTTCCCGAAATTGAAACGTTCAATAGGCTTTCTCTCTTGGACTTGGGAAGTATTTTTTGCCATGTAGCCTTTATTGTTTTACAACTGATTTGGAAAGTTAATCAGCCCAATTTTTAGTTGAAGCAGTTGGAAGTAATATTTACAGTAAATGAGTCATAGCATTTTGTGTGCAAAAAGTTCAGAATACTGTTTAACGTTACTAAGCGGAATAGGCTTAGTTACAGAAACCTGTAACTAAGCCCATTATATCAGTTCGAAGGCTTTGTGTGATTTGGATTTCACCCATGCATTCGAGGGTAGGGTTACTTGATTTCTACTTCAGCACCGACAGCTTCAAGAGAAGCTTTCAATTTTTCTGCTTCTTCTTTCGATACTTTTTCTTTTAGGTTTGAAGGTGCACCGTCGACAAGGTCTTTAGCTTCTTTCAAGCCCAAACCAAGGAGATTTTTAACTTCTTTAACCACGTTAAGTTTGTTAGCGCCGCCTGATTTCAGGAACACGTCAAACTCAGTCTGTTCAACAGCTACAGGAGCAGCAGGACCACCTGCAACCATTACTGGAGCAGCAGCAGCTGGTTCGATACCATAATCAGCTTTAAGGATATCAGCTAATTCTTTAACTTCTTTAACTGTGAGATTGACCAATTGTTCGGCCAATGATTTCAAGTCTGCCATTTTATTATAGTTTTAAAGGATTCTACAAATGAATATTGTAATAATATTGAATTTTTATGGAAGCCGTAACATAAGATATTAACCGCGCTCTTCCAGAGATTTGAGCAGGCCGCCGATAGTGTTCCCACCTGATTGCAATGCACCCAAAAGGTTTTGCATAGGAGATTGAAGCATACCGAGAAGTTCGCCCAGCAATTCTGTTTTAGATTTGATTTTTGCTAGTGCATCGAGTTGATCGTCACCTACAAAAATTGCAGAGTCAATGAAAGCTGCTTTTACCAGCGGCTTGATATTATCGCCGCGGAATTCTTTGATAAGTTTGGCGGGGATATTACCGGTATCGGTGAACATCACAGCAGAAAAGCCCTTTAGTGCGCCAATCAGTTCAGAATAATCCTCTTTATTTTCTACTGCAGCACGCTCAAGCGCCTTTTTGATGAAAGAGTTTTTAACAACGCTGATTTGAATGCCTTTCTCGAAACAAAGACGACGTAATGCGTTGGTTTTTTCAACATTAAGGGTAGAGTGATCTGTAATATAGAAATAGCGAGATGTTGTGAACTGGCTGCTAAGCTCTTCTATAACCGCCGATTTTTCTTCGCGTGTCATTTTTTAGTGTTTTAAGACCTTAACGAATAGATTCTTTTAATTAACGAGCAACTTTAGTATCAATTTTGATACCGGGGCTCATTGTAGAGGCAATAGTGATAGATTTCACGTAAGTACCTTTAGCTGTGGAAGGTTTCATACGAGTCAAAGTTTCTATCACCTCTTTTGCATTTTCTACCAATTGGTTTGAGCCGAAAGCTACTCGTCCAACTGTAGTATGTATGATTCCGTATTTATCAACACGGAAAGAGGTCTTACCCTTTTTGATTTCGCGAACGGCGTCACCTACATTGGCGGTTACGGTACCAGTTTTTGGATTCGGCATCAGGTTACGAGGACCCAATACACGACCTAATTTACCCACTTGAACCATAACGCTCGGCATAGCAACAATCACATCTACATCTGTCCAGCCATTCGAAATTTTCTCAACGTATTCATCCAAACCAACATAATCGGCGCCTGCATCAAGAGCTTCTTGCTCTTTGTCGGGTGTACAGAAAACCAATACTTTTAACTCTTTGCCTGTACCGTGAGGCAAGGTTATAGAGCCACGAAGGTTTTGATCCGCTTTACGGGGGTCTATTCCCAAACGGACGTGAATATCAACAGAAGCGTTGAATTTCGCATAGCTAACTTCTTTAAGAAGTGTCATTGCTTCCTCGAACGTGTACAATTTAGTGGCATCTACTTTTTTAAGCGCTTCGGCTTGTTTTTTACTAACTCGTGCCATTATTTGAATTGTTTTAAAAAGTTCTAATGAGGTTCGAGGTTTAACCTCATTTCAATCGTAATAATTTCCTTTCGGGCTGTTTTTAAATTAAGCCCAAGGTGGAGTGCCTTCAACAACAATACCCATACTGCGGGCAGTACCTGCGACCATACGCATGGCCGATTCAATAGTAAAACAGTTCAAATCCGGCATTTTGATTTCAGCGATTTTCTGAACCTGATCCCAAGACACTTTACCAACTTTGTTACGGTTAGGCTGTGCTGAGGCCGGTTTGTTATCGGCAATACCTACTGCTTGTTTAAGCAGTATAGATGCAGGGGGTGTTTTGATTACAAAAATAAAAGACTTGTCTTTGTAAACCGAGATAAGAACTGGACATATCTGGCCCATTTTATCTTGAGTTTCAGCATTGAAACGCTTGCAGAACTCCATAATGTTCACACCTTTGGAACCCAAAGCCGGACCAATTGGAGGAGCAGGATTTGCCATGCCGCCTTTTACCTGTAATTTGATAATTACTTCAATTTCCTTTGCCATTGTATATTAAGATTGTTTTTCTACTTGCATAAAATTCAATTCTACTTCAGTACCGCGTCCAAAGACTTTGATAATAACTTTAAGTTTTTTCTTTTCTTCGTTAATTTCTTGGATGTTTCCAATGAAATTTTGGAAGGGGCCTTCTGTTACTTTTACTTCTTCACCAACAATAAAAGGCTCAGCTAGTGACTCTCCAGCTTCCTCAGAACTGTCAATTTTACTTAGAAGACGTCTTACTTCATCATCTTTCATCGGTTCAGGTCTGTCTCCACCCAAAAAGTGGATAACATCTTTAACGGCTGCCAAAGACTGAACAACATCGACTGAAAATTTTGCGGGAAGCGCCTCTACCATGATATAACCGGGAGTGAGCGTTCTTTCCTGAATAACTTTCTTTCCGTTTCGGATTTTATAAATTTTTTCAGTTGGGACAATGATATTTGGAACTATCTCTCTCCATCCGGATCGGTCAATCTCCATGTCAAGTCTTTCTTTAATTTTGCGTTCTTTATTGGAAACCACACGCAAACAATACCATTTAGTATCAGCCATGACAAAAATTTCTCTTTCAAATGTGAGTTAGGAGGCAAATTAAGGCAGTGCCTAGTAAATAAAATCCAAAATAAGCAGAAGGATTTTATCTATGCCGAAAAGCAAAAGGGACAACACAATGGTTGCCAGAATAACATTAACTGCTGTTGATTCCAGACTAGACCATGAAGGCCAGGTCACCTTATGAGTAAGCTCTTTATAGCTGTCTCGAAAATACTGTACTATTGCGTTCATATTTTTACCTCTTTTGTTTGTGAGGAATGGCACGGGCGGAGGGGCTCGAACCCCCAACCGGTGGTTTTGGAGACCACTACTCTACCAATTGAGCTACGCCCGTGTGTAAAGGTTAAGCCCGAAAATGAACTTAACCTTTAGACAGAAATCTTGTATGTAAACCTCTATTTGAGGAATCAATTACTCGATAATATCAGTTACCTGACCAGCACCTACGGTACGACCACCTTCGCGAATAGCGAAACGGAGACCCTTTTCCATAGCGATAGACATGATCAGTTCAACTTCCAGAGCAAGGTTGTCGCCCGGCATTACCATCTCAACGCCTTCAGGCAATTTGATAGCGCCAGTTACGTCAGTTGTACGGAAATAAAACTGAGGACGATAACCGTCAAAGAAAGGTTTGTGACGACCACCTTCTTCTTTAGAAAGAACGTACACTTCACATTTGAATTTGGTGTGAGGTTTAACTGAACCCGGTTTGCAAATAACCATACCGCGTTTCAATGATTTTTTGTCGATACCGCGTAGAAGAATACCGGCGTTGTCACCTGCTTCACCACGATCCAACAATTTACGAAACATCTCAACACCAGTACAGGTTGAAGTCAGCTTCTCTTCCATCAGACCTACAATCTCAACAGGTTCACCAACATTGATGATACCGCGTTCAATACGACCTGTTGCAACTGTTCCACGTCCTGTGATAGTAAACACATCCTCGATTGGCATCAAGAAAGGTTTGTCTACTTCACGAACAGGAGCAGGAATTTCAGTATCTACAGCTTCCATCAATTCCATGATCGCTTTAACACCTTCTGGATCACCGTTCAAACCTTTAAGTGCAGAACCTTTGATGATGGCAGCGTTGTCTCCGTCGAAACCATACATTGTCAACAATTCACGAACTTCCATTTCTACAAGCTCAATCATTTCAGGGTCGTCAACGAGGTCAACTTTATTCATAAAAACCACAATCTGTGGAACACCTACCTGGCGAGCCAAGAGAATGTGTTCACGAGTTTGAGGCATAGGACCGTCAGTGGCAGCCACAACCAAAATCGCACCATCCATCTGAGCAGCACCTGTAACCATGTTTTTTACATAGTCAGCGTGACCTGGACAGTCAACGTGTGCATAGTGGCGGTTTTGTGTTTGGTACTCAACGTGAGCTGTATTGATAGTAATACCGCGCTCTTTCTCTTCAGGAGCGGAGTCAATTGTACTGTAGTCTTTTTTCTCTGCAAGACCCATATTGGCCAACACTGAAGTGATTGCAGCAGTAAGAGTAGTTTTACCGTGGTCCACGTGACCGATTGTACCAACGTTCACGTGAGGTTTGGAGCGAACAAACGTATCCTTAGCCATTTTTGTTTAAGAATTAATAGTTGGTTTAAGAAATTATGACATCCTCTTCAAGGAGGTACCCATAAAGAGTGGAAAGCGACCTCACTTAAAAATGAATTTGATTGGAATCCGAGCCGACAATGAGATTTGAACTCACGACCTCTTCCTTACCAAGGAAGTGCTCTACCCCTGAGCTATGTCGGCTTAGTTTAAAAAAAATAAAAAGAAAAGAGAATGAGAACATTCTCTTTTCTTAATTGAGCGGGAGACGAGGCTCGAACCCGCGACCCTCAGCTTGGAAGGCTGATGCTCTACCAACTGAGCTACTCCCGCTTAAAATTTTGTGGGGGCAATAGGAATCGAACCTATTCAGCCATAAGCAACAGATTTACAGTCTGCCCCGTCTCTCCAACTTCGGCGTGCCCCCATGCCTTTTTATTTATTAGAGCCGACAGAGGGATTCGAACCCACGACCCCGAGATTACAAATCACGTGCTCTGGCCAACTGAGCTATGCCGGCTAATAATAGCCATAAATAAAAAGGTTGTATATATGCAATAACAATGAACTTGCGATTTTCTTAAGAACTTATCCAATTCCGAAAAGCGAATGCAAATATACAACCCTTTTTCCTTTATCCAAATGTTTTTATAAAAAAATCTACTATTTTATAAAAAATCAATTTTAATGCTCTTTCGTTTTTTCTTTAAACTTTACAATTTGTCGTCTAAGTGAGTCAGTGCCAAGGTCTACAGCTTCTTCAAATGTTTTACAAGTTTCTTTTGACAAAATTGTATTACCCGGTACATTCAGCTTAACTTCAAAGATTTTATCCTTCACCTGACCATTATTTTCCAATTTCAGCATAACATCAGCACTGATAATTTGATCATAGAATGTTTCGAGTTTATTCAACTTCTTCTCAATAAATTCGACGAGTTTTACATCGGCATCGAAATGGATGGATTGCAGTCTGATTTCCATATAAACTTATTTTAAGATGATCGGGGATTTATCTGTTTTGATTTATCGATTACCCAGATGGCAATCAAATATTTTCTAACCTAACAGGCTGAAAATTTTTAACAGTTCTCTCCCGACAGAGTTAAAAAAAAATTGTACGATATAACTTGATAATAGGTTCTACTCTAATCTGATTTGAAATTGCACATAACTTATTGTAATTCCAAATTTTGTTAAGAGTATTTTATTAACTACTTTTACAAGTTCTATACAGTGTAGCTGCTTTATCAGCCATAGTTGTTCAGAAAACACCCTCAAAGGGTTAAAAAATTCCCCGTATCATGTATTTTTACTATGTTTTTTTATGTCTGATATTAACTGCATGGCTATCTGTCGGTTGTTCCAACAGCCTTGAAGACATTGAACGTGTAAAAATCAAGGAAGAGTCAAATGTAGAATCTGCAAAAGACGTTAAAATCCTATACAGTGATTCTGCTGTTGTACGCATGCGCATTAAAGCGCCCATCATGCAAAACAGGCAAAACATCAAAGATCCCAAACGTACATTTCCAAATGGAGTTTGGGTCGATTTTTACGATGTCAAACAGACACCAAGCAGCCACCTTACGGCTAAATATGCCGAGTATATTGAAAATCAAAAGATCATAATTCTTCGTGACAGTATTGTTATCAGGAATTATAAAAATGAACAGATGGAAACCGAAGAGCTATATTGGAATGAGCGTGACGGCCGTATCTATTCTAAAAAATTTGTAAAAGTCACCACTCCTCAGGAAATTATTCATGGTTATGGGTTCTCCTCAAATATGGAGTTCACAGAATGGGAAATAGACTCTGTCAGCGGAGTGTTCCAATCAGGCGCACTGCTCAATGATAAAAAGTAAGCCATGTTTTTGCAGAGAAAATGGTTATTATAATAATGATCATTAATTTTTTTATCCAATTATGTTAGTAGAAATAATACTTTTAGTCGTTTTTCTGTTGGCCTCCGGGTTCTTTTCAGGAATTGAAATTGCCTACTTTTCGGCAGATAGGCTGCTCATTGAACTTGAAAAGAAAAAAGGCACTGCTATTGGACAAATATTGGCAGGATTCATGGAAAAACCTGCATCTTTTTTGGGAACTACTTTGGTAGGATATTACATAGTACTTGTCATGTTCAGCTTTATCTCCCATAAAATCATGATGAACTCCATATTGTTTGTATGGCTCATCCCTGCTCAACTTCATCTTCTTTCGCTTACTCTCATTTCAACCATATTGGTATTGATTTTTGGTGAGTTTCTGCCAAAAGTCATATTCAAATCGCTGGCCACGCCCATCCTTTTTCTTTTCGCCTACCCATTTTATCTTATCAAATTGCTGCTGTCTCCTTTTGTTTGGGTTATGGTAAAATCATCTTACGGACTTTTAAGAATAATTTTCGGGATAAAAGCAAAGGAAGACGAACAAGCCTTTACAAAATTGGATCTCGAGCATTTTATTAAAAGTATTAAAACAAATAATACGGAGGAGATTGATCACACACTTTTCCAGAATGCCTTATATATAGGTATGGTTAAAGTGAAAGACTGCATGATACCCCGCAATGAAATTCAGGCTATTGATATCGACTGCAGCATTGAAGAACTGAGAGCTAAATTTATAGAATGCCAAAACTCACGTCTGATTATCTATGATGAAAGTATAGACGAAATAAAAGGCTATGTGCATCATCAGCGGCTGCTTGAAAATCCAAAAGATATCAGAAGTATCATGTTTAAAATCTCGGTGGTTCATGAATTTGCACCTGTCCGTGAATTAATGCACCGGCTAATCAAGGAAAAAATAAATATTGCCTGGGTTGTAGATGAGTTTGGGGGTACTGCCGGAATCCTTACTTTGGAAGATATTCTCGAACAGATTGTTGGCGATATTTCTGATGAGTACGATCCGGAACCGCTTCATGAACGAATTTCAGAGAATGAATTTTTATTCTCCGGCCGCCTGTCTATCGACTATGTGAATACAGAATATGACCTTTTAATTCCCGATAGCGATAATTACAATACACTTTCCGGCTTTTTGGTGTCGGAACTGGAAACTATACCCGAACAGGGCAGCCGCTATCATTGGAATCATCTGGAATTCCATTTTGATCAGGTCAGTGAAACCAAAATTGAAACGGTCAGAGTGAAACGACTTTTTGAAGCGGATGACGAGAGTGTTGCATGATCGCTAGAAACAGAACTCTTTTATTTATTCGGCAGACAGAGATGAAGCTATCTTTTTGCTTTTTTTTATGCTCGAGTACTTAAATCCTAAAACAGCTTGCTGACTAAAACACCAAATCCAAACATAATTACTTAATTTTTTTCTTAGTAAGCGGATTCAAATCAATCTCCATTTCATTGTCCCAATCTGCCCTCAGACTGATCGGCTTCGAGCGGGTCTGAGTTTCCGGCTGTCTTTTTTGCAGATAATTTCCGGCGGTATAGCGTTTATTGGCATCGAGATCATGCACCACTTCTATTGTATAACGCTTAGGTTCAAGAAAAGGGAAGGCTCTTTCCCATGCGGTGCTGTTTGTAAAATAAAACTCAAAGATGGGCAGGTCCTTTTCATCCAAAAGCCGCACTATATAATTCATACTGCTGTCGGCATTCGTAATTTTAACTTTCAGATTACCCAAATCCTTATCTTTTAGCACCTTGTAAGTTCGCTTCAAAGTATCAGTATTCGTTTCTCCCCAAATATCTGTAATTGCGCCCGGCAGGATTCGAATCTCAGAAACTGAGCTTTTCAAAGCTGTTGCAGGCTGAAAAATTAGTCGTCTTGGATGTGTGGAGTCCATTTTTGTTGCAGTTTTAACAACTGTTGTAGAGTCCCAAACCTGAATTTTATCAAAATCTACCGATTTTATTGGGCGGCTATAATCCATTTCTCCCCCCTTTTTGGGATGCAGATAGAAATTCTCATCGGATTTGGCCTTTGTTTTGGCAGCGCCGCTTCCGGCCTCCTGAACACTGACGACCAATGCCTTTTCGGGCAATTTACCCTCTTCTCCGCCCTTCACATCTAGGGTATCGACAAAGCCCAGTGCTGGAATTTCCAGCCGCAGCTGCCAATTATCTGCAGACGCGGCATTGAACCAATAGAGCAGGCTGTCCCGTCCCGACTCCGTTACAGTCAGTAAATTGCCCGGCAGGAGCGGCTGAAGAATGATTTTGTCATAGATTGACTGATTGAACTGCAATTTCAGTCTGTTTTTATCGACAACTTTGGCACTGAGAATTTTCACAGGCTCTTCTTCTTTGAAAAGGCGCAGTTTCAAAATGCCCTGCGTGCTGTCACTCAAAAACAGGGGCTCGGGCAAAAAGGCTATCTGCTCAGAGGCCTGATCGTATTTGTAGTTGTTATTGTTATCTGCCAATGCAAAGATTTTGAAATTTCCCTCCCGGATATTTTCAAAACGGAATCCGCCCTGAGCATCCGTTTTTGAAATATAAAGCGGTCTTTCTTTGTATGGCAGCGAATCATCAGTTCCGGCATACATCATCACCCAAACCTTTTCTACGGGGGTTCCTGCAATGGCATCGGTCAATTGCCCGATGAAGTTGAGCGAGTCGAGTACAGGCCCTGTGGAGAATACAAAACGCAGATTCTGAGCAGGATTATTCTCGGTATAGTCTTTTACTGCTTCACCAAACTGAACAGAATAGGTGGTATTGGGCTGCAATTCCTCTTTAAATTTCAGCACCACACTCTTATTTTTAATTTTCACTTCCGGCTTATTCTGTAATGGCGGCGAAATCAACATCTGATTGGCCGGATCATTCAAAACCACCCATTCGTTGAAGGTGAGAATAATTTCCTTTTCTTTGAAATTAGTCTGCAGATTGGGCGTAGAATAGCGGGATGAGTCCAACCTTGGCGGCTGTGTATCCTTGGGACCGCCCGTGAGGGGGCGCTGCTCAGCACAGGAGCTGAACAGTAAAAAGATTAGGGATAAAAGATAAAAGTATCTTATCACTGGTGTTGATTGTTGTTCGTTATTTGTATTTTTCAACCCGGATTTTACAATTATACCATACGACCACCTTCGGGGTCGGACTTACTTAGCAAATATTACATTATAAATATATGACCCCGAAGGGGTCTGTCTTGACCCCTTTGGGGTCATATATTTATCGTTATACAATTATTAGATTGCCTTCGACTCCTTCGGAGTCGTATGTTTTGTATTTTTGAGCGTATGGTTATCATCTGACTTCTGATATAGCACAGGCTGAAGCATGAGTTTCCCAGAGGTCTTAGCTACAGAAGGCTAAAGTCTTCTTTCGCTTCTGTGAAAGTCTTGATTACAGAGCTCACTTGCTCGGTTCATGACAAATGATACAAATATCCAAATATGTGCATTATGGCAATCTGCTCTCTGATAAAGCGCAAGCTGAAGCATGCGTCTCCCAGAGGTTTTGGCTTTCAGAAGACTAAAGTCTTCTTTCGCTTCTCGAAATCTGCCCGATTCACAAAAACATCTAGCTTTCCAAATCGTACCCTCTACATTGTACTCTCTACTTTCTACTTCTGAAAATCTGACAATCTGCCTTCTGACAATCTCCCCCCCTAAAAATCCGACTTAAAATGAAACTGAATCTCCGGAAAATCCTGTCTTGCAGAATCCAGCATCCAAGGCGTTTCCGCCAGATAGACATCGCGATTATCCTTATCCTTCGCCATAAAGCTCGTTTTCTTGCGCGTAAACTCATCCAGCTTCACTTTGTTGTCACTCGTTATCCAACAGGCTTTGAAGAGCTGAATCGGCTCATAGCGGCATTTTGCCCCATATTCATTTTCCAGACGGTGCTGCAATACTTCAAACTGCAGTTGTCCGACTGTACCGATAATTTTTCGGCCATTGTGATTTCTGATAAATAGCTGCGCCACACCTTCGTCCATCAGCTGTTCGATGCCCTTGGCCAACTGTTTCGATTTCATCGGATCCGCATTTTCAATATATTGGAACAATTCGGGCGAGAAGCTCGGAATGCCTTTGTAGTGTAGAATTTCACCTTCGGTGAGCGTATCTCCGATTTTAAAATTGCCCGCATCGTAAAGACCCACTATATCGCCCGGATAGGCTTCGTCAACCACCTCTTTTTTGGAGGCCATAAAGGTTGTCGGATTAGAAAACTTCATTTTCTGCCCCTTGCGTACGTGCAGGTAATTGGTATTGCGCTGGAAAGTACCGGAACAGATACGCAAAAATGCGATGCGGTCGCGGTGGCGCGGATCCATATTGGCATGTATTTTAAATACAAAACCACTGAATTTTTCCTCATCGGGTTTTACCAATCGCTCCTCAGTCTGGTAAGCATGCGGTGGCGGAGCAATTTGTACAAAGCAATCCAGCATTTCCTTCACCCCGAAATTATTCACGGCCGAACCGAAGAAAACGGGTGATAACTGTCCTTCCAGATAATATTCGCGATCAAATTCCGGGTAAACCGAGGTTATCGTTTCCAATCCTGCACGCAGTTCCTTTGCCGGTCTTTCGCCGATATGTTTTTCCAGATCGGGGCTGTTCGGATCTTCAAATTCCAACACATTACCATATTTGGTACCGGGCGCAAAAAGGTTGAGTTTATGTTCATACAAATTGTAAACCCCTTTAAAATCGGAACCTTCACCAATAGGCCAGCTCAACGGACAAACACTGAGTTTCAGTTTACTTTCTATTTCGTCCAAAAGGTCGAAGGCATCTTTACCGACACGGTCCATTTTATTGACAAAGACAATAATTGGTGTATCGCGCATTCGGCAGACCTCCACCAGTTTTTCAGTCTGTTCCTCTACCCCTTTGGCGACGTCAATAACCACAATAACACTGTCAACGGCAGTAAGGGTACGGTAAGTATCCTCCGCAAAGTCTTTGTGACCGGGCGTATCGAGGATGTTGACCTGACAGTCGGCATACTCAAAACCCATAACCGAGGTGGCTACGGAGATACCGCGCTGTTTCTCGATTTCCATAAAGTCGGAAGTCGTAGATTTTTTAATTTTATTCGATTTGACAGCACCTGCCACCTGAATCGCTCCCCCAAAGAGCAGCAGTTTTTCGGTGAGCGTGGTTTTACCCGCATCGGGGTGAGCTATTACCGCAAAGGTGCGGCGCTTGGATATTTCCTGTTCTATTTTTGACATTTTGATGTGCGGATGTGATAATATGCGGATGTGCGGATATTCAATATTTAAATGCACTTATTTTGCCGCAAAGGTAGAGAAAAAACTAAAACTATTCAATGTTATGTTTTTGGCATTGGGTTAAATTAATATAATTGGATAAGCAATTTTTAATTGGTGTTTATTACAATTCATTACAAATACTAAGATTTCCAATATTTCATATTTGCTTTTTTGGAATATAAAGTATATATTTGAAGAATAACCCAAAATTCCTTCATTAACTAAAATTAAGCGTATATGAATCAGTTATTTTTTAGGGGGGTACTTCGTGTACCACCTTGCATTGTTGCTGCTTTTGTTGACTGCAAGTACAACAATTATGAAGGCGCAAAACTTTAACTATTTGCAAAAAGTAGTTGAACAGCCAAGATTGCCGTATAATTTTGCAAATTATTTTGGTCATTCCATTTCAATTGATGGAAATTTTGCGGTAGTAGGAGCTCCATCTTCTGGTAATATGTCGCATATAAGTTATGGTGGCGCAGCATTTATTTATGAAAAAGTCAGAAATGAAGACAGTCTTTATGTTTTGAATGGTAATTCTCAACATTTAGCTCAAATTT
>JBIKQC010000349.1:0-5485 GCA_044349855.1 Saprospira sp. | reverse complement strand
CATAGTTTTTATAAGTTCCAGCATCTCTTCGGGATTACTAAAAGCTTTATGATAAGGTGGGGAAAGCACATCTGTGCCGGGTTCAACACCACGGATAGCGGCAATTTCCTTTGTATTTTTGGCCGCAGGCAGAATACCCCCATGTCCCGGTTTTGCCCCCTGTGAGAGTTTAAGCTCTATCATTTTAATATTAGGGTGGGCAACTGTTTTGGCAAATTTTTCCGGGTCAAAATTCCCATCAGCTGCACGGCATCCAAAATAACCGGTACCAACTTGCCAAATCACATCGCCACCCTGAAGGTGATAAGGACTCACTCCGCCTTCACCTGTATTATGCGCAAAACCGCCTTTCATAGCGCCTTTGTTCATAGCCATCACTGCATTGGAACTCAATGAGCCGAAACTCATGGCCGAGATATTGAAAATACTAAGGCTGTATGGCTGCTTGCAATCCGGTCCTCCTACTTTTACACGTGGATCCTGATTCAGAACTTTATGGTCAAGTGAGTAAATGGAATGTGCCATCCACTCATATCCTTCCTCATATACATCGAGTTGAGTTCCAAAAGGAACAGTTTCCTGTGCTTTTTTGGCACGTTGATAGATCAGAGAGCGCTTGCGTTTGTGAAATGGTTTTCCGCTAAGGTCAGATTCAATAAAATACTGTTGAATTGCAGGTCGCAGCGTTTCCATAAAGTAGCGGCCCCGGCCAATAAGCGGATGCGTTCTTCTGATTGCCTGTTTTTTCTGAGTCATATCCTGAACGCCCATGAAAAAGAGCGGCAGCACAAGTATGTAAATCAAAAGAAAATATAGAGAAATAAAAACAGCTGCAGCTGCTATCAATACTATAATGGTAATAGAGCCGACAAGGAATTTTGCAGGAAAATTTTTTACAGTCATAGGTTTAGGTATGAATATGAAGAGGAATAAATTTTGGTATCCGGTAGCAGGTAGGGGTACTAGGTATAATTGATCAAGTATTAAGTATCAAGCATCAAGTATCAAGTATCAGGAAATTCACTGCTACTGGTTACTGACGACTAATTTTCTGTTCAATAGCTACTGGATCCTAATGTTTCAACAATTTTTTTAACTGTCTTTCTACTCTGGGATCACTTGGCGGAAGAGCATCGCGATTGGCCACCTGTCCGTCTTTTCCGACAATCAGATAATGCGGAATGCTGTAAATATATAAAAATTTCATAAGTTCTTTTACTTCCTCAGAATCCCTTCTCCAATGTTCGCCAATATTTGAAATTTTCAATTTTTCCATTGAAGATTTCCAAGCAGATTCTTTATCATTAGAATCGATGGAAAGATAGATGAAAACGATGTCCTGTCCTTTCATTCTTTCATGTAAATCAATAGAATGCTGCATTTCTGAACGGCAGGGCATACACCAGCTTGCCCAGAAATCGATATAAATTACTTTACCTTCATGGGCTTTAATAATTTCAGCTAATGATTTTTTTGTACCCTCAGTTCCGGTGAAAATATGTTCTGCGAAGAGCGTTTTCATGCCTTTTTGAGCCTGAGCCCCGATTGTCAGTAGGATAAAGCTGAACAGGAATATTGATTTTTTCATGTAATGATAATATTGTTATGTAAATAATGTGGATCAAGGGTTAAAATAACAAAGTCAAATATAATTGCATAATGCTGCTTCCGACAAATGGATAAGTTGTCAGTGACGCTTTAAATATTGCATTTTATACCCCGGTCAGCTGATTCCAAATCTCCACGTGCAGACGTGTACACATTCTAAGTTGGTTGGCTATACAAATCTCGGCGACTAACTTATTCTGTAACAAAAGAAGTTCCAAACTGTCTGCTGCAGGCATTAGGACAATCTGTTCTTTTTTTACCAATCCTTCTTCTATAAAAGTAGTGCAGATTTCTAGCCAATCAGATTTATCTGCGATAACAAATTTTGACATAGTCCGTTCATTGTCAGCAAAAAAATGGAGGACATCTTTAATGATCCGTACATTTTCAGGCATTCCCGAATTTTTTAACTTCGGCGAAGTATTCCAATAATGCACCCGCTCATCCAGTTCATTTGAAGGGACAATTGTAGCATTAGTTTCAATTTCTACTATTGGGCAGCAGCTATGTTGCACATCAAGATATTCCAAAAAAGCAAGGATTCTATTTTGCTGCAAAAGTGGCTCTCCGCCTGTTATGACCAAATGTACTCCTTTTTTGAGCAGGTTGATAAAATCAATTTTCTGATTCATCAATTCGGTCAAATCCTCATAAGTATAGGTGGTTCCTTTTATCCAAACAGCGATAGTATCGCAGACCCAGGTAGCACCATCACGCAGTATTCCGTCCTTTTCCACACCATAACCGCCACACATAAGATTACAGCCTGTAAGCCGCAAAAACACTGCAGGAATGCCCATTGTACGACCCTCTCCCTGAAGGCTATAAAAAAACTCACTGACAGCTATTTTCTGATCTTTTTTCATTGATAAATACAATTCACGGACATATTGAATTTCAAAATTAAGGGTAATATTTGAGCTTACAAACCATAGGCCTTTAAATTTAGTACTTTACACATTAAAAAACTGAATCCTTACCAAAAATGACAATTTTAAAAATTTATAAGATATTGCCCTATGTCCAAAATCTACAATAACATTCTGTGAAAAATATATTTTTCAAAAAAAAATACTATCTTTAGACTTCAATAAGTTTTACTGTATTTTATCAATACAATCTACAAATTATATATTTATGCATAAACTTCTTTACTTGTTCTGCGGACTTTTTGTCCTGTTTTTTAGTGGAAATGCCTTTGCACAACCTTGTACTTCGGGGCAAAGCACTGCAATTATAGTAGTTGAAACCGACGGTTACGGCTATGAATGCAGTTGGACATTAGCCAACAGCGGTGGAACCCAATACGGTGCCGGCGGTCAGGGAGGCACTTATGCCAGCAATATGCAGTACAGAGATACTATTTGTATTCCTTCCAACAGCTGCTCTAATTTCACAATTACTGACAGTTACGGAGATGGCATCTGCTGTACTTATGGCAACGGCTATTTTATGGTAATTGTAGATGGAGACACTATTGCAACAGGCGGCAACTATACTTCCAGCCAAAGAGTTGATTTCAATTGCCCTCCGGGTTCTTCCTGCAGTAGTCCTGATTCAGTAAACGTTGGCGGTCCTTATGCGTCAAACTTTGATGATCATTGGTACTCTTTTACGCCTGATTCCAACGGTATGTACAGTATCAGTACCTGTACCGGCAACAGTTGCAATACCAAAATTTGGATTTATGAACTTTGCGGTCCTGTTATGAACGAAACTAATGTAGGAACACTATATTATGACGATAACAGTTGTGGCAGTGGAAGCCTTCAGGCTGTAGTAACTGCTGCATTGGCAGCAGGAACCAGATACATTATTCGTATCGGTGATTACAACGACAACTGTGCAGGCTCAATTGGATGGTCTATTATATACAATGGACCAATAAGCGGTTGTACTGACCCAACAGCATGTAATTACAATCCTTTGGCTACTGTTTCTGATACCTGCATCTATCCCGGCAATCCGCTTTGTCCTACCGGACCGGACCTTTTGCTGAGAGAAGACGTATTGAGAAGTTCGATGTATGTTGCTACATATAATGCTACTGATGCCTGTATGGTCACTGAAAATTGTATAAACGGCCTTGGAAACAGAGAACTTATCCGCTTTACTACACATATTGAAAACAATGGTACTCAGGACTATTATGTTGGTATTCCCGGTGCCGGCAATACTCAGTTCAATAACAATAACTGCCATGGTCATTGGCATTATGAAGGTTATGCTGAATATATTTTATTTAATTCTTCCCAAAATCCAATTCCAATCGGATTCAAGAGCGGATTCTGTGTAATGGATCTTATATGCGAACACGGGGGAACCGGCCAATACGGTTGCGGAAATCAAGGAATCACGGCAGGTTGCGGCGATATTTATGATGCATCTTTGGACTGTCAATGGATTGATGTTACTACAGTACCGGATGGTGATTATACCTTTGTTGCGCGCGTAAACTGGGATTTTTCTCCCGATGCATTGGGCCGTTATGAAACAAGTTACAGCAATAACTGGGGGCAGGTTTGTTTCAATCTGAGCAGAGCTTCAGGTGCTCCATTAATTACAGTAAATACAACAAATTGTCCTACTTTCACTGACTGTTTGGGCGTTCCATTCGGAACAGCTGTGCCTGACTGTAACGGAAACTGTGCAGGTTCCGCAGTTATGGGCGATTTGAATACAGATACTTTGGCAAACACTACTGACCTTGGTCTTTACACTGCCGGCATTCTGAATAACACACTGAATGCAACAAATTGTAATGATCTTCACAACGATACACTCCTGAATGTCTTTGATGCTGCCCTGCTCGTTCGTTGTATGAATGATCCTACTAAATGTAATTTCCCTAACGGTATTGTAAATATTTTCGATACTGCTTATTTGAGCATCGGAGCTGTTAATTTTACTGATAACTATGTAGATATTCACATGCGCAATCCGGACAATAAGGTATTGGCTTATGAATTTACAATGGCAGGTATTGCAATTGACAGCGTAGTCAGTTTGGTTCAAAATCCATCTGCTGCACAATGGTCTGCGGCCACTTCTAAAGTATTGGCACTTTCAGTAAATGACTCATCAATTAACCGTACAGCATTGGCTCAGCCTATCTGCAGAGTTTATTTCAACTCGGTAACAGGAAATCAGATCTGTATCAACAGCATTGAAGGCATTGTCAGCGATATTTATCAGGCATTGATTCCCAGAATTGAAGGTCCTTGTTTTGCACCAAGCAATACGCAAGCATTGGCAAACAATTTTGAAGTTGCCGTTACCCCAAATCCTTTGAAAGAAAGTACCCGCTTCAATTTCAGTCAGGACAGTCAAAATCCTATGACATTGGAGATTTTGGATGCTACAGGTAAACAGGTTAGAGTATTTACAAATATCAGCGGCCGCAATTTCGAATTCCAACGCGAGGGTCTTCCTTCCGGCCTCTATTTCTATCGTCTCAACAGCGAAATGGGCATCAGAAGCGGTAAGATGATTATGGAATAAACACATTGAAAATTGACCATATCAAAAAGCCTTCGGAACAGCTGTTTCGAAGGCTTTTTGATAAATAGAATTAGAGCTAATATTTAGTGCAATTAGATGCTATCCTTTTTTTCTTCTTGACTTTTGGCAACACAAAGAAGCAGTTCCGAAGGGGGCAGTTATAAGTCAGTTGTAAATAATATAAGCAGTTTATAAAGCTGGGTCTGCAATTTCAAACACTTGATCGTAAATCTTTATTTATTTAGCAACTATAGATTTATTTCATATTCACCGGAAATTATAATTTAAACAAAAGCGGCACAATCAAATGATTATGCCGCTTTTTTTTATTTACTTTTATTCGATTTACCAGGAGTTTTAACCTCTTCTTTAGGGG
>JBIKQC010000018.1:0-19812 GCA_044349855.1 Saprospira sp. | reverse complement strand
ATAAGCTGCAGCATCAAAATAGGATCTGCGGCTGCGTAAAGACTGCCACCAAATATTGTACCCACATAATTTCTCGTGCGCCAGTTAAGACGCAGACGAACATAAACTTCTTTCCAATCGGAGGATATAAAAATAATCCTGCCTCCAGTTCCGCGATATACGGGAAAAAAATTCATGATGAATTTAAAAAATCGGGTAAAGGAGGATTGTTTTCTATCAGTTTTGAAAAATAATTGCATGAATTATTTTGATTATTATTTTTAAAAGTTTTTTAAAAAGCCACTTAATATTTAAAACAAAATAAACCCCGCTGTTTGTACAACGGGGCCACACACACAACTAACATTTTTGATTTTGAGCTTTAACTCGTGCACAAACAGTCAGTTTTTCTTAAAAAGACCTTAAACCTTTAAATACAGAAAGTTATGAAATACTAAAACTCAATTGAATGCTGCTGATACATTCAACTTTAAATAAAGATGCGTCAATTTTAATAAGTGGTGTATGGCTATCATTGTTTTTTTGCCCTCGTTAAAAATGTAAGTATACCTAAAATGATTGATATTGGCAGCCAAGCCATCACTATCATTGCTGATATATAAAGTCCAAGCCCCATAAATATTGCCTTTTCGCCTATATTTCCATGCCCTTCATTTTCTTGAAAGAAATCAAAAAATATCACTAAAAAGATCGCCAACATAATAACATTGAAGGCAATGAAAAGATATTTCACAACTTTACCCAGAACAGTTCTTTCCGGTTTTCGCAAAGGATGTCCGCATTTAGGGCAGCTAAAAGCTGATTTGCTCAATTCAGTCTCACATAGAGGACAATTAGTAAGAACCATTTTTTAAACTTATAGGTAGGTTAGAAATCTTAAAAATACTTCTTTTTAATGAAGTTCCAAAAAAAATGCCTCACCTTTAATCAGATGAGACATTTTGTATTCAAATAACTTTTAGGTATTACTTTTCTTCTTTCATAATGTTATGACCCATTTTATCTCTTTTAGTCAAAAGATAAAACTCATTGTGTTCATTGGCCTGAATTTCAAGCTCTACATTTTCAACAATTTCCAGACCATAGCCTATGAGTCCGATTCGTTTTTTGGGATTATTGGTCATCAGACGCATTTTTGAAATATTTAGATCCCTTAGAATTTGAGCGCCAATGCCATAATCGCGTTGATCGGCTTTGAATCCCAGTTTAAGATTAGCTTCAACTGTATCATAACCTTGTTCCTGCAGTTTATAGGCTTTTAGCTTATTCAGAAGACCGATACCTCTTCCTTCTTGCTGTATATAAAGTAACAAGCCTTTGCCTTCTTTTTCAATTGCTTGCATAGATGCATGTAACTGTGGGCCGCAATCACAACGGAATGAGCCAAAAATATCACCTGTTTGACAGGATGAATGTACACGAACCAAAACAGATTCCTCCTCTTTCCAGTCGCCTTTTTTGAGTGCAAGGTGCGTTTCGTCTCTGGTCTTGTCATGAAATGCAATCAGTTCAAAATCACCATATTCAGTTGGCATATTAACAGATATAAGTCTTTCAATCAGCTTTTCATGCTTGATACGATATTCAATAAGATCAGCAATAGAGACTATTTTAAGTTCGAATTTATCTGCAATTTTAAAAAGATCAGGCAGTCGTGCCATCGAACCGTCTTCTTTGAGAATTTCTACAAGAACACCAGCAGGATAGCAACCGGCCAGTCTTGAAATGTCTATTGCTGCTTCCGTATGACCTGCTCTTCGAAGAACACCGCCATCCTTAGCTACAAGCGGGAAGATATGCCCTGGTCTTGCATAATCTGTCCAGATGGCCTCGGGATTGGTCAGCCGCTTAATACCGGTGGATCGGTCATATGCCGATATTCCGGTGGAGCAGCCAAAGCCCAAAAGGTCAATCGAAACAGTAAAAGCAGTTTCGTGATTAGAGGTGTTGTACTCCACCATAGGTCGCAAATTCAATTCTCTGCAACGTTTTTCTGTAAGTGGTGTACATATTAGTCCGCGACCATGAGTCGCCATGAAGTTTACAATTTCGGGTGTGATTTTTTCAGCCGCACATATAAAATCACCTTCATTCTCGCGATCCTCATCATCAACAACGATGATGACTTTGCCGTTTCGAATGGCTTCTATTGCATCTTCTATGGAATCTAATTTCCTATTCAATGTTTCGTTTTGTTGGTTGCCAGACATTATTGCTAACTCCTTTTAGATAATTGATGAATCCCTTCAACAGGGCAGCATTCATAGCCAAAAAATAAGTGATATACCTTAAGGGTCCGATGTTGATACCTGCCTTTTTTAGTAAAAAGTCCAGCAAAGGTACAGCAAAGAGACCTAATGATAGAATTAAAAACAAAATTTGATAAAATAAGTTGCCGCCAAATGAAAATGATAGAATTGTATTACTGATAAAAGCCAAGATGATAAAAAATGGCCCCAGCCAACGAAAGACTTTATGTGAAAGAAATGCAAATGCCAAAGCACCTCGGTTGGGCAGAAGTAAACGCCAAAAAGTAGCCAGATTGGCAAAATTTCCTGTACTGATACGGGTTTTTCTTCTAAATTCCTCACTGATGCTGTTGGAAACATCTTCAAAGCAGAGGGCTAAAGGTTCATTGATCGCCTTGCCGCCTTTTTCAAAAGCTTTCATGGCAATATAAAAATCATCTACCAGATATCCGGCGGGTACTTCTGAAAAATAAGTAGAACGAACTGAATAACAGCCGCCCAATGGACCGATCATACAGCCCCAGGCTAACCCCTCTAAATATTTTATACCAACCTCTCTTGAAATATACCCCTTTTCATTGCGGGCGATTCCTGCTTTTTTTTCTGCAAATTCCGGATGGGTAATATTGGAGTCAACTATAGCTATTTCCTGATCTTTAAAATGCTTAAGCAATTGAAAAACAGCCTCGGGGCTAAACATTACATTGGCATCAGTAATGATGAAAATATGATTGGCACCTTTGGGATAATCTGCTGTTGCCTTTGCTGCTAAATCATTGATCACCATTGGCTTGCCCCTTCTTTCTGTATAAGGATTGAAGTAAAGATTATTTGGATATTGTTTCACAAAATTCTCAATAATTTCATTGGTTTTATCTGTAGAACAATCAGAGCCTATGTAAACATAAAGTTGATCCAGGGGATAATCTGAACTAAAAATGCTTTTCAATTTTTCTTTTATAACTACTTCCTCATTGAACGCCGAAAGCAAAACAGAAACCCTGGGCAATTGCTCTGATCTTTGGAAGATAGGTACATGCGATTGCTTTCCTCTTGCCGCAATACGAAGTATGAGCGGATATAAGAGGTAGGAGTGAAGCAGGCAAAATCCTGAAAACCAAAAAAATACAGAGATTAAAATAATCATAAATTATACTTTATGACAGAGGTTTTTGTAAGCATTCAATACTTTTTTGGCAATATGTTTATTATCGAAATGGTCATGAATGAATGTTCTTGCGGCATTACCCATTTCTGTTACGGCCTTAGGATGATGATATGCATATAATATAGCTTCTGCAAAAGCATCGGCCTTATTTGCTACCAAAACTTCTCTTCCCCCTGAGGCCGGAATACCCTCCAGTCCTAAATCGGTGCTAATGACAAGACGACCCATTGCCATTCCTTCCAAAATTTTTACCCTCATGCCGCTTCCTGAGAGCAAAGGTACCAACATTGTCTGATGTTCACAAATAAAAGCAACTGCATCCGGCACTTCGCCATGTACAATGACTCCGGGTCTATTCAATTCTTTGAGCCAATCGGGTGTGTTTCGGCCTGCTATATGAAATCGGGCCTCAGGTGCTTTTTCTATGACTTTGGGCCAAACAAGATCTAAAAGCCATTTTAACCCTTCAATGTTGGGCATCCAATCCAGTGAACCTATAAAGCTGAAATCGTTATTATTATTTATTTTTGACGCTGTTTCAGGATAATCTTTCAGTTCCAGACCAATTGGTGCGACTATAGCCGGAATTTTTAGGCCCAGACTTTTAAAGAAAACCAAATCTCTTTCTGTGATAGCTACCATGATGTCGTACAGATTGAGATTTGACACTTCAAAATTTTCCAATCGCTTTGTCAGCAGCTGAAGATACCATTTTTTTGCCCCAATATTGGTATTCTCAGCTATCCTTTTCCAAATTTCATGCTCCACATTGTGGGAACGCATGGCAATTTTAGCCTTGGAATACTTTCTGATAGTTTCAATATAAGGAGCAAGATAAAGTGTTTCCAGATGTACAATATCAAAATCTTCTTCCTGCAGCAACTGTTTTAGTTTTTGCTCAAATTCAGGAGAAACGAAACGTTCGATGTGATAGGATTTTTGAGAAAACAGATTTAGAAAAGCATCCAAGACTTTTACTCTATTGTCAATATCGACCAGATGAATATTTTTGTAATGATTAAAATCGGCAGGCAGTGTTTTAATGTCAAAAGGGTGTTTGCTAGTATTCATACTTAGTAAACTGAGCTCTGCACCCAAATCGTGCAGGGCTTTTCCGAGATAAGTTACGGCAATCGCTTCGCCGTCTTTTAGGGGAAAAGGAAATTTTTTGGTAAGCTGAAGTATTTTCATTTAATGTGAAGATGTACGGATACAATTGGACGAATCTCACGCTTTATTTTATTGCGTATTATCAGAACCATTTTTTTGTTTTCATATAAATTATCATACCCAAAGTCATTATAATCATCAGTCCAATCAGTATCGGATAACTGTAGGGCCAGTCAATTTCAGGCATGTGTTCAAAATTCATACCGTACCAGCCTGCCACAAATGTAAGCGGAATGAATAGCGCTGAAATGATAGTCAGCGTTTTCATAATATGGTTTAATTCATTGCTTGTTTGAGCATTGTATAAGTCCATTAAGTCTTTCATCATTTCGCGCAATGTTTCAAAAAGGCTTACTTGAAATCCAACATGATCCTGAATGTCATGAAGGTATGCAATGGTAGATTTATTTAAAAAATGCCCGGTTTCTGTTTTGACTTTACCTAAAACCTCTCTTGCAGGAACAATATACCCTCTGATCAGATTTAAATCCTTCTTAATAAACAGAATCTCATTACTGATTTTTACCTTATGTCTTTTGCCATTCAAAAGATTACTTTCAATCCCCTCAATATGCTGTCTTATGTGTTCCAGTGTAATACCATAATTATCTGCAATAGCCTCTACTAATCTTATAAAAAGATAATCAGCTTTTTTTTTGCGTAAATATCCTTTATAATTTATAATCCTGCTTCTTACATCTTCGAAAACATCTCCCGGCTTTTCCTGGAATGTAATCACAAAGCCTTTTCCGGCAACAAAACTGACATTTTCATAGACAATTTCATCCTCGTCAGCTATGTGCATCATTTTCAACGTCAGAAAAAAATAATCGTCAAAAGCCTCTATTTTCGGTAATTGTCCGGGATTGAGTATATCGTCAACTGTTAGGTGGTGCAATTTGTAATATGCACCTAGACTTTCAACACAATTTTTGTGTGATATGTCAATATCGATCCATTGAACTGTTTCCTCATTTGGCCCCTTCAGGAATTGCGATAGATGTTCATAATCCCCTTCCAACAATTTAAAATTGGCTTCGTTATATTCTATTATATTAAACATGTATTGAAGTTTTGGACTTCAAAGATGCTAAAAAAAATGATTATTATTGACCTTATTCAGTTGAAATTATACTTCCTGACCTTCTTTCAAATCTAAAGTTATCTTTTTAAATGAAATTTATATGCAACATTGTTGCAAAGTCAAACAATTGATTTATATTTGCAACATTGTTGCATTAATATAAAAACGATTATATGAAAAAGAAATTAATGATTTTTATCTATTTACTGACAACTGTTGGTTTTTTAAGCTCTTGTGATAAAAACAAAGGTGATTTCACAATTGAATTTGTTAACCCTACTAATGCTGCGACTGTAGCAAATGCCTCAAATGTTCAAATTGAGATTAAATTTGATTCTCCTGAAGAATTGGAAAAAATTGAAATCGGTCTGAGTGTGGACTCAAGTGGGGCTGCAGATATAGCTCCATTCCCTCTTGAAGTACATGATCATGTAAAAACAAAAACGATCACTCAGGCTGTAGATTTATCGGGCTTTCCGGCTGGAACTGCTTTTCGTTTGAAGGCCTCAAGCTGTAAAAATCATGACTGTACAGAAAAATTGGAACAGTCTATCAGATTTTTAATCCCATAACCTAAATCCATTTTAGGAAAATTCAATTCAAATCTGCGGCAGGAAAATTTTCTGCCGCATTTTTATTTAGAGAAACGAACTTCAAATGGAACTTTCAGCATAAGGACTAAATTTCTTCCCTGTTCAGGGAGATTTAGCAACCTGTAGCGGCTAAGATGCTGTAAGTATGAAGTATTCAGTACATTCTGTACCTGAATGCCCACAATTATATCCTGTTTTTTGAATCGAATTGTTGTCCCCAAGCCCAAGTCTATCAGATGATAGTCGGGAGTAGTTTTTTCGTTCCTATCCACCCTGATCTGAGCAAAACGGTACCTGTAACCAAGTTCAAAATACCCTTTATTAATTGCTTTCCAAGATTTTGGCAGTTCTAATCTCAATTCTGTCAAAATAGAAGCCGGAGGCGTAAAAGGCAGACCCAGAAAAGTTTCCAGATTTATATTCCAAACAAAGTCGTAGGCCTGTTTCAGCTGCAGAAAAGATAAGAGTTTATAGTTCCAGCTCAATTCGCCTCCTGTATAAAAGGCGTCCGTCTGCTGATATTTGAAAAGCTGTCCGGCATCAGGGAGGGGTGAAAAACGGGCCGTTGGACCCAAATAGATATAATTGTCGAAATAATTGGCAAATAAGGAAAGGAAAACCTCCCCATTTTCAAAGGTCAGGTCACTGCTGAGATCTAATTGTAATCCTTTTTCTGTCAGTAAATCTGCAGTTCCCTGCTCATGTCTGAAAGTTCCGTGATGTACCCCATTTGATACAGTTTCGACCGGATGCGGCACCCTGAAACTTCGGCCCAAATGCGCCCTTAATGCCCATTTTTCAGGAATAAGAGCATACCAGATTCCGGCAGCTGCTGCATAATTTACAAAAAATTGATTGAGCGCAGGAGAACCCAATGAAAGCAGCTCAGAACCGTTTATTATAATCGGTTGTTCATAAAAATTACTGCTGTTGTTGGCAATATCAATTCTGAAACCACCGTCAGCTTTGAAACGTGAATTTTTGTAAAATTCAACGATACCGTAAATTCCTGCCCTCAGCGTTTTGAAATCTGGCAGCAAAAAATCAAAACCGGCACGTTCGTTTTGCTGATATTGGAAGCTCGTTCCGGATTTTATCGTAAGCTTCTCCGAAATCGGTTGCTGATGTCTCAGGTTGGCACTAAAAGTCTGTAAAAGCAGCTCTAAAGCGAGGTCTGATACTGCCGAGCCATTTTCTGTGCGATTGTGTGCATGTGCAAATGAAAATTCCCGACGCAGATTGCGCTGATAGCCTGCATCAAATTTTAACTGACCTTTGTCAGGCAATAAAAAATCGGCATTAAAAATGATTTTGAGGTGACTGACCGACTGTGAGGGCAAATCAATATCCCGGTTATCTCCGTCAGGCTGAAGATCATAGGCTCTTGGAATTCCCATTGCGCCCGAGAAAATTCCGGAACGGAAACCGAAATGAGAGCCGGTAATACGCAGAACGCCCCATTTTTGAAGCGTGCCAAAGCTCAAATGGACATTTTCTTCTTTAGTTGCTGTATTTTTTAGTTGATGATTGAATATGGGCAATACAAAACCATTGTAAATAAAACTGTCGGCAGGAATACGGTAATCACCGGCTTCCTGACGGCTGTATCGGGCTTGCACAAACCAGTTGTGATAATTGCTGCTGATATGTGCCGAGGTTCCCCAATGTCCGTTATTGCTTTTATAAATGCCAAGAAGCGAAGCCTTTAGAGAATTATGAGCTGCGATACGTTCCGGCAGAATATTAATGACACCGCCCAATCCGTCGGAGCCATAGAGCAAAGAACCAGGGCCTTTTATCAGCTCCATTCGGTCAACCCCAAGCGCATCAATTTCCAATCCGTGATCATTGCCCCATTGCTGCCCCTGTTGGCCAATACCGTTTTGGTTGACAATGATTCTGTTGCCCGAAAGTCCGCGGATGACCGGTTTTGCAATGCCTACACCTATGTTTATGGTATTTATACCGGCGATTTTTTCCAAAGACTTTGAGAAATTACCCTGCAGATTTTCTTCAAAAAAAGAACCGTTGACAAGGGCGGATGACTGCGAGTTTCGACGGGCAAGTGCAGTTTCTTCAACTAGTACAATATCTGCAATTTTACATTTTTCACAATCCAGTTCATTCATATACAGGTGCACATGATAGTTCTTCTGATTTTTCTGTAAAATTAGGTTGAAAATCAAGTCATTGCGCCCTACAAAACTGGCTTTCAGCTCTACAGAATCGCTTCCTTCTTTGGCATAAAGAACAAAAAAACCGTTTTCGTCGCAGACTGTTGCCGTGCTGTCGGGAAATAGCCAAACGTATGCACCCGGCATCGGCTGTCCGCTGCTTTGGTCAAAGACTTCCCCTTCAATTCTGTATTGTGCAGACAGTCCGACTGTCAATAATAAGAATAAAAACAGTATTGAAATTTTAATATTCATCAATTTTGCTAAATTTGAAAACAAAAATAATGCTTTTATTGCAACATTGTTGCATGAAATTGTATTTTTGTATAAACAAAACGATATCATGAACGGATTTAAATTATTCAGTGCTTTTTTTTTATTACTTATAGTGTTGCAATCCTGTAAAAAACAAACAGATACGAGCAGCCCGAGCATAGAACTGCTGAGTGTTTCGCATGCCCTGCAAAGTGATACAGTCTGTGCTGAGCTGGAAGTAAATAATGTCATTTCCATTTACAGCGGACAGACCCTGGAGCTGCAATTGAAATTGACGGATAACAAGGGTCTTTCCCAACTCAAAATTGATATTCATGAGAATTTTGATTGTCATGGACATAAGTCTGCGGTTAGTCCCTGGCAGGTTTTGGACCTCACAGACTTAAGCGGTACTGAACAGATTATTACCAAAACCATTGCGGTTCCTGTCAATGCTACAGCAGGTACCTATCATTTTCAGATCAGAGTTTTGGACGAATCGGGTAATGAGGCTGGGGGCAGTTCTGCCTACAGTATTCTGTTGAAAAATACCACAGATACTGTTCCGCCTACACTCACAGTTGATTATCCTACAACTACCCTCACAATGAATAGAGGCCAAAATATTGAGGTTTACGGAAATGTAACTGATGATCAGCCGCTAGACGGCAGCAGACTGGAACTTGTATATTTTACGCCTTCCGGAAACAGGCAACTGGCCTGGACAAACCTTTTGAACAGCAGTGCCGGCAATTCCTATAACTACGATTTCAATTACATCATACCAACTACATTGGTTCCCGGTGCCTACGAATTTCAGGTGAGGGCCTTCGATGCAGTCGGAAATAGTACTTTCAGCCGTTTTATCAATGTTGATCTGAATTAAGTTCATTTTTTAGACTATTTTCAATGTCTGATATTTTTCTTTATACTTTTATCTTTCCTCTTTACCCTAATTTCCTATATTTGCCGAAACGATCACCTTGGGCTTAAAAAAAGCCTTTAAAAATATCTGATAATAACATGCAAGATCTCTGGAACCGATTTGAAGCTTGGCTCGACAAACATGCCAATCAACTGTTGGACGACCTTAATGACGGGGTTGAAGATGAAGTTTTCGAATCTCTTGAAAGAATGATGGGCGTTGATATGCCTGCTGAATTTAAAGAATTTTATAAAATACATAATGGCCAGTATTCCGAATCGGAAGACCGACTCTTTGGTTTGGAAGAGCTCTATTCTGTCGAGCGAATGATTGAGGAAAGAGCCAAAATGAGAGAAAGATTTTATGCAGGAGAGTTCGATGATCTCGAATCGGAACCTGAAAACGGAATCCGCAGCGAATGGTTCAATCCCTATTGGTTGCCGCTTACAGGTGATGGCAAAGGCAAACACTACTGTATGGACTTTGCACCAACTAAAGATGGACAAATTGGACAAATTGTCCGTTTTTTGCACGATAGTCCCAAACGCAAACTGGTATCAGGTTCTTTCCGTCAATGGATGGAAACCTATCTCATAGAATTGGAAAAAGGACTTTATAATTATTCTGCCAAATGGGGCGGTATGGTTCAGCGTTCCCGCACCGATTTCTCTGCCGAAGAATCACTCGATGATGCAGAAGAAGATATGTGGGGCAACGATGATGACGAGGATATGGAAGGCTTTGAGATTTTGGATGAGAGCGATTTTACGTAGTAAAACACGAAGCGGAACTATCTATGGCTTCCGCTACGACATTTATAATAGCCTCGGTATTTGCCGGGGCTTTTTTAGATAGAGATGCCTAAGGTATTTGCTTCTGAAGACTAAAACCTTTCCTTCGCTTTTTGCTTGATAAAAATCTTGAATTCTTAAAAAATAATTAGAAAATCTTCCTGCCCTTTGCTTGTACTTTGGCGCCCTTTGCGGTTAAATTTTAGATCATTTTTTTCTTTATAATAACAGGCTCAAGTCCGTTGATCCTATTGTATTAGCCTCTGAAGGCTAATTTTTTACTTAAAAGTTGTAGAGCTCCGTTCGGTTCTTAAATTCTTAAAAATCAAGTATAAAATCTTCGCGCCCTTTGCGTGTACTTTGACGCCCTTTGCGGTTAAAATTTTAGATCCTCCTGTTCATCTTTTATCTTTTATCTTTTATCTTTCATCTTTTATCTTTCATATTTGATCTTTCATATTTGATCTTACCAATAAATGCAGCTATATTTTACCTATAAAATAGAAAATAACTACGCCTTTCTCGATGAGGAAGAAATGCAGCATGCCGTGAAAACCCTGCGCAAAAAACAGGGAGACCGTCTGCATCTGATGGATGGCAAAGGTAATTTCTATGAAGCAGAAATCAGTGAAATTGCCAAAAGGGAAGTGAAACTTAGGATTTTAAGTACAAAACCGACTGTCCTGCCTTGGAATTTTGATTTACATTTGGCTGTAGCGCCTACAAAAAATGCTGACCGATTGGAATGGATGTTGGAAAAAGTGGTAGAAATGGGTATCAACAGCTATACGCCATTGCTTTGCCGACATTCTGAAAGAAAGCAGCTTCGGGTTGACCGCCTGGAGAAAATTGCTATGGCTGCAGCTAAACAGTCCCAAAAATCTATCCTCCCGAAAATAAATGAATTGACCGATTTTGAAAAATTTGTCCGTTCCTGTAATGCCGATCAACGCTATATCGCGCACTGTCAGAGCGATGATCTGGAACCGCTTCGGAATGCTTTTAAATTCAGTCCGGGCACTTCAGTTTTGGTACTAATAGGACCTGAAGGAGATTTTTCTCCCGAAGAAGTTGCGTTGGCAGTTTCTTTGGGTTTCAAAGCTGTCGGGTTGGGTAAAAGCCGTTTACGTACTGAAACTGCTGGAATTGCTGCCTGTCATACTTTGCAGTTGTTTGGTGACATAGGCTAACAGATTTTTTTAGCTCTTTTATCTTAAATGCCGAGGATTAAACCCAACGTTTCAAATAGTTGCTGCTTCTGAAGCTTGAAACTTCGGTTCACTTCATGGTCCTTTTGTTCCTCTTTTATCTTTTATCTTTTATCTTTTATCTTTTATCTATCTCGCTCATGAATTACTTTTTTATACTCATCATTCCAATATTCCTATTCGCTTGCGGCGGGAAAAAAGCAGATGACGGAGGTTTGAATCTGACCGACGAACAGCTGAACGAAATCATGAAACGCAAGCCCATGACAAATAACACAAATCCGGGCGCAAATAGCGATGAGGCAATGCTTCAATTGGAGGCTTCCTATCAGACGGACAGTTCTGAGCTGGACAATGTTTATAACCTTGCTTTTATGTTTTGCAGTAAATGTCTCAGCGACAGTACAATGCAGAGCTGTCCGAAGGCAGAACAATATTTAAGCCGTGTTATAATACTGAAAGCCGATCATCGCCAAGGTAAGGCTTATTATAACAGAGCACTTTGTTTGGAGCATCAGGGTAAATACGAGTCAGCTTTGACCGATTTGAATAAATTTATTGCCATGCACAGCAATAATCCAAAACCGCCGGTAAATTTCTATTTTCAAAAAGCTGTTCTTTTGCACAAAATGGGCCGCAGCCCCGAGGCCTGTGCCGAGCTTAAAAAAGCAGAAAAGATTGATACCACAGGTATCTCAGGATTGGGTTGGAGCTGCAAATAAGCTGATTTACTTAATTCTCAGCAATTCCAACCAGCTCGTTGTATACCTCGGACTTCTAAACTGTTCGAGCCGCTGCCATTTATTGTCCTTAGACACGATGGCCGCAGCGCAGCCTACGGTTCCGTTGCCAAAACGGGCATTTATTTTATCGGTGATCGCCATCAGTTTTCGGGTTTTCAGGTGCTGTTCCGGCTCTTCGAAAAGGGATAGCTGTACAACATCCTCAGGCTGCAGCCCATATGCCATGATACCGCATTTCTTATAGTTTCGGCCCGAAGAAAAGCAGAGCGAAAGTGCCTTCCAGGCAGCATTGATCAGCTCGGGTGTGTTTGAACTTGCTATAGGCAGCTGAATAAACTGCGAGAAATACCTGCGCCCGTCCGGACTTTTGTTGTTGTAGGGATTAACCAGCAGAAAAACAGAAAGAGAGCTCGTAATCTGTCGGTAACGACGCAGTTTCTCGCCAAGACGGGTGGCAAAATTGGCAAAGGCTTCGCGCAGTTCCTCCAATGCATAGACATCGCGGCGGAAGGCACGGGATACCACCATGTTTTGCCGACTTGTGGGTGAATCCTCCAGATCCATACAGGGAATGCCCTTCAATTCCTTGAGCAGGCGCAGTCCCTGAATGGTAAATTCCTTGTAAAACCACTGCTCGCGGCACTGCAGCAGTTGCCAGACAGTCTCGATGCCATAGTCGCTGAGTTTGCGCTTATAGGCCGAGCCGATACCCCAAACTTCGCTGACATCAATACGTTTCATGAGGTCCTCCTGCTCAAAAGGATCGTAGATGACATGCACTCCTGTGGCCGTGACTTTTTTGCTGATATGATTGGCCAGTTTGGCCAGGGTCTTGGTTGGTGCAAAACCAATGGAAATGGGTATCCCGGTGCACTGTTCCACAAAACCTTTGATTCGTTTGCCTTCCTGTTCCAGCTTTTGCTGCGTCTGCCGATAGAAATCGAAACGCATAAAGGCCTCGTCGATAGAATAGACTTCGAGGTCGGCACATTGCTGTCCCAACAGGTCCATGACTCGGGCCGACATATCGCCATAGAGCTGATAGTTGGAAGAAAATACCACAATTTTATGCTTGGCAATCAACTCTTTAATCTGCCAATGCGGTGTGCCGTTGGCAATGCCCAACTGCTTCACTTCATTGGAGCGCGCCACCACGCAACCGTCATTGTTCGATAGTACAAGGACGGGTCTCGAACGCAGTTCGGGGCGGAAAATACGCTCGCAGGAGGCGTAAAAATTGTTGCAGTCGGCTAGAGCAAACACTTTTTTGGAGATTTGAAGATTTGAAGATTGAGAGACTTATAGATTAAGATATTTGAAGATTTGAAGATTGAGAGAATAGATTTGTAGATGGGAGACATTAGATTTAGAGGGGATCAGGTTCTGTGAATGACATAGACCACCACACCCCAAATCCGACAATCAGGATGATTGGTCACTTCCATTGCCTTATAGCGCGGATTTTCCGGCTTTAAAAAATGCTTTCCGTTTTCCGAAACATAACGCTTGACCGTAAAATCTCCGTCCAATGTGGCAATGACGATATCGTTGGCCTTGGCCGTCAGCGAGCGGTCGACAATGAGAATGTCATCGGGATGAATGCCGGCCCCGAGCATGGAATCGCCCTCTACCCGCACAAGAAAGGTGGCCGAAGGATGTTTGATGAGGTATTCGTTCAGATCCAGCGGCTTGTCCATGTAATCATCGGCGGGCGAAGGAAATCCGGCCGATACATATTCGTAATAGGGGATGGGTTGGTATTTTAATTCAGTATTCATATTGCTATCTGTTCAATGCGCTTTCAAAATATCTTGACAGCTCAAAAATAAAACAATATGTTTTAATAATCAAGTTTATTGTGTTAAAAATAAATCAAATTGTTTTAAAAAATGATCAGGGCACAAAAAAACTGCCTCAGAACAAGAAAGCAGTTTAGTTTTGACAGACTTAGCGGAGCTAAGCCGGGGAGCTGTAAGAATCTATGCAAAAAGATAATAAAGAGGTAAAAAAATAGTAACTTTAGCTAGTGTTGCTATCCATTAAAAAGTAAACTAATTTTCAGCCTTACTTTTCGATTTTGTATACAAAATAAAAAAACGTCGAAGACACCTTGTCCATTTGTCGGAAGCACCAGCATATAGAAGCGGCCTTTTAGGGAACAGATCTAAGCTTGAAAGTTCAAAGAAAGCAGGCAATTTCAGGCAAAAGGAAAATCTGGCCGATTCTGGTTTTGGGGTGTAGAGTTGTACGGCCGTACAACTCTACACCCCAAAAATGCATTGGTTCCGACTTGATTTTTTGTTACTTTTGTATTAAGACAAAAGTAAAAAAGCCCGCGGCAGCGTTACTGAAATTAACCTTTCTGGAGCCGATCTTTCAGGAGCTAATTTGGAAAATGCCAACCTAATAGGCGCTAATTTAACAGGGGCTAATCTATTTGATGCTAATCTTGCAGAAGCATACATCGTAATTGCTAACTTGACAGGAACTAACCTGACAAAAGCCGACTTGGAAGGCGCTAATCTGTCAGACGCTAATCTGTCAGGCGCTAACTTAACAGGCGCTAACTTAACGGGAGCTGACCTAAAAGGCGCTAACTTAACAGAAGCAGACCTAACAGAAGCAGACTTGACAGACGCTAACTTAACAGGGGCTGACCTGACAGGGACTGAGCTTCAGAAATCTTATATAAGGGGAGCTGAGGAAACCATAGGATATAACTACAGTTTACTCAGAACCAACTTCAAAATCTCTCCATTTATTTTTACAAAATATATTCCCGAAGCCCAGTCATAACAACTGATTTGCTCTCCGGAAATCACTGTTTTATCCATGAGCAGTTGACCCTGCATATTGTAAATCTGACAGGGCAGCGCTTCCGCTGAATTAAATGTTATGCTAAAATAACCATTGGAAATAGGATTTGGAAAAGCACTAAGGTTTAATCCTTCAAAATTATCCGTTGCAGCCTGATTTTTAGCATGAATCACGCCAACTGCATCCAAGTCAAATCCACCCTCATTGAAGGGCGTTGTCCAAGGATCGTTGATAATAACTCCGCGACTGTCGCGACTGCAATATTCGGGATTTATACTGCCAACCACATCTATAATTCGGACATGAGTGATATTTTCAACGTCAATCCCGAGAGCATCTTTTAAATCCTCTAAATCGAATGGCGTCCCATAGCCATAGCGGTATTTTCCCGCAAGATTATGAATTTCAGTGGCATCAATTGCACCAAAAGTACCGATTTGAACAGCAGTATCGGAATTGGAAACAGCAGGAAAACGGACAAAATTTATACCGTCACTGCTCACTTCTACAAATGCGAGTTCCAAAAAAGTATTACTGAAAGCATTTTCAAAAACAGCAAAGTCCGCTCCGTTGCCATTTCTGATCGGGTAGGGGAAACTTAGCGTAGCTGTACCGCCATCTCCCAGGCTGAGGACCGCACCATCAGCTGCAGGGCCGACAGCATCTGTCTCCGTACCGGAAATGGCCGGACCGAGTCCCTGATTACTGATATTCATGTAACCCCGATTCACAGTGCAATTATTGGCCCAACAGGCCCATTGTACTGAGTCGGCATGCAGGGCAGTAGTACCCGGCTGACCGGCAGGAGGCGCAAACTGTGCCTGCAGTTGAAAACTGCATCCCAAAAGTATAATTAGGTATAATTCTTTCATCTCCATTTGTTAAAAAGGGCTGCCCTAACTTGGGTTTGGGCAGCCGCCGAACATCAACTAATTTTTGATAAAACTATGAGTACCCTTTCCAACAGTTATCAGATAGATACCTTTTGGTAAAAGAGCTGTGCCGATTTGGAAGGTGATATTTTCAATACCCTGTTTTTCTAAAAGTATTCTGCCTGTCAGATCGCTTATTCGGACAGATCCGATTTCAGTGCTGCTGCTGATGTTGAGCAACTCTGAGCATGGATTTGGAAATAATTGAAAATCAAATTGAAGGGTGTTATTGGCAAAATTTCCCAGGGAGACATTTGACTTCAAAATACCTAAAACTTCAGGAGATAGTCCTACCGGAAAAACTGAAGTACTGTCACCGCTGAGATTATAAACCATCCCAATATTATTGGCCTGATTGCTGTAATCAAAATTACTCACATAAATTTTGCCGGCATTCACATCTACACCAAAAGCAAAATTGTACATGGATGGCAGGGTCACAATATCGGCATTTACAACTGTGTTATTCACAAGATCATAGGTTCCGATGCCATTGTTGAAAGGCAGAAACCAATTTGAACCATCATGAAAAATTGTCGCTCCGACTGATTTTGGATAAAGCAATGCCGATGCTGCCTGAGTTTGCTTATTGCCCGTACCTAAATGCAGCATAGAAATGGTATTGCTAACGCCGTTTAATGTATAAATGGCAGTATCGCCCACATTTACCAGCCTGCCAATTTCATCGCCAACGGAGGAGAGCGTATCATAGCGCAGGAAACTCAAATTATCGAGATCTACCACTGCGATATAGCCCAGTGTATCAGCATAGTTTGCATTAGTATTGTTTTGGGCGATAAAGGCTTTGTTGCCAATGATTGAAAAATCTGTTGCTCCCTTACTGATCTCGGGGATGCTATCGATAAAACTGAGACTGTTTTTATCGAATATTCGAAGATTACCCTCCGAGGCACCATACCAATTACCGACAATTAATTTTTCGCCATAAAGGCCAAGGCGAATTGTGCTTGTGGCTCCAAATCGAGCAGCAGCAACCCTTTCGGATGTCCAAAGATCATACTTTACAATACTGTCCTGCGCTGCAACATAAATATATCGGTTGTCCTCCACTAATACATCCTGTACAGAATTTGTGCGGATAGTGTCCAAATTGCTGTAACTTCCGTTCGCAGAATTGTAAATACCTACATTGGCAAATTCGGTAGAAGAACCGAACAGACCGCCATTGACAACAATAAGTTGTTGTGCATCAATATTTTTTGCAAAAAAACAAAAAAGAATAAATGGGAAATAATAAAAAGTTTTGATAGCCATGATCGTGCTGTTTTTGATTGAAAAAATAACATTACTCAAGCTGTCAAAACCTGCCGACAAGGAGTAATGGTACATTCAACTGAAACAGCCTTGATTTTCCGGACAAATCAGGCCTTCGGGAGAAGTAACTATAATACCGAGCAGAGCAAGCTTTTGACGCGAAAGCTTCTCTTCTCCTTTAGATCTTCAGATCTTCAGATGCAGGATTTTAGAATTGTAATCTAATATCTCAAATCTGATATCTCATATCTATTAAGGCAGGTATCCGACTCAGGACAAAACTAAAATATTCATTTTTGAATACTTTTCATAGTCCAACACGGTTGCGCGACAGTCCGGGAATTTCACCCGATTCCCTTTTAAGAAAATAGACTGTATAACTAAAGCGCCATAGCAGACTAATTTTCACCTAATGAGGAGAAATTGAATAGGGCAAAGATATAGCGATTTTACTAATAAATTTTATTTTTTTTCAGCGTGCATTTCTATGTATAGTTAATCGACTCATAATCATGTTAAAAAATTATTTGATTTATATTAAATTCGAGCTTTGTTGTACTTTTATAGAATAACTAAACCCGAAACTGTGAAAAACTATTTTTATGTTTTAGCGTTAATTTTTGTTTGAGTTTTGCGGTGAATTGTCAACGACAGATTATAGAATAATTTCACCCTCAAAACTATTAAAATTATTACTAATGGGCACTTTTTTATATTTTTGATAAATTTTAAAAATAAGAGATAAAAAACTGATATAACTCAATTTCTTTCTATCATTAAATATTGTACTTTCGCAGGCTAACAATTGTTCGTTAGCTGTTGTTAAATCAAAAAACAACAGCGTAATGTTCAAACAAAAGAGGCTTAACAGCTTGGTTTTAAATTTAAAAAAGCTACTAATATATGCATATTATTATCTCAGGAGCCGGACTTGCCGGATCGCTCATGGCAATTTACCTCGCCAAAAGAGGTTGGAAAGTTGATATTTATGAAAGTCGTGTCGACATGCGCAAAACAACAATCAGCGCAGGCCGATCAATCAATTTGGCGTTGTCCTCGCGCGGGATCAAAACACTTCACGAAGTGGGTCTTGAAAACGAGATTTTGAAAGGCTCTGTAAAAATGCCCGGCAGAATGGTGCATGACAAAGCAGGTAATACAGTTTTTGCGCCTTACGGACGCGATAACAGCGAGTATATTAACTCAATCTCACGAGGCGATCTGAATAAGATTCTGATGACAGCTGCCGAACAATACGAAAATGTCAATATTTATTTCCGACATGAGGTGCTTAACGTCGATTTTGACAACAAAAGTATGGTACTGAAAGATGCTGAAAGCGGTGCAGTATATACTGTTAAAGCGGATCTGATTATAGGTGCTGATGGCGCAAACTCAGCTATACGCCGCAGTATGGAGAAACAGATGCCCAGCTACAAATCCAATATTGCCTGGTTGGATCATGGCTACAAAGAGTTGAGCATTCCACCTGCCGATGGCGGCGGTTTCCGTATAGCTACAGATGTTTTACATATTTGGCCACGCGCTTCTTTTATGCTCATTGCCCTACCAAATTTCGACGGGTCATTTACCTGCACACTTTTCTATGCCAATGAGGGTGCTGAAAGCTTTGCCTCAATGGATACTTTTGAAAAGTTTAAAACTTTCATGCAAAATGAATTTCCAAATGCTCTGCCGCATATGCTGGACATTGAAGAGGAATATCACAATAATCCGGTAGGAAAACTGGGTACTTTAAAATGTTATCCCTGGAGAATTGGTGCATCCGCTGTATTGGTGGGCGATGCAGCGCATGCGCTGGTGCCTTTTTACGGACAGGGTATGAATGCCTCTTTCGAAGATTGCCGCATCCTCAATGAGTGTATCGATAAATACGGATCAGACTGGGACAAAATACTATCGGAATATGAAGAGCTTCGGAAAGTAAACGGCGATGCTATAGGAGATTTGGCAGTCGAAAATTTCTATGAAATGCGCGATAAGGTAGCAGATCCTGTTTTTCAGCTCAAGCGAAAATTGGAACACCTTATTGAAAATAATTACCCGGATTACCGTTCAAAGTATGCTCTTGTGACCTTTTCACCCGAAGTCTCCTATTCCTATGCCAAATCTCAGGGCAATAAACAGGATGAATATCTTATGAAAGTCTGTGCGACTGTTAATTCAGTTGAGGAATTGAATGTGGATGAGGTGTACAAAGTACTGAAAAGTTTATAAATATTAAACACTATTTAATATAGCTGTAAAAGCGGAATCGATAATCGGTTCCGTTTTTTTTGCTGTCGCTGAAGGAAAATGTTTCAACCCGAATCCGTCATTAGAAATTCTATTCGCTTCGCGGAGCCTTCGGGTTCCAAGCCTAAATTGCTGTGAAACTAAGCACTTACTCGTTTTTTGGGTTTTGAAA
>JBIKQC010000348.1:0-5503 GCA_044349855.1 Saprospira sp. | reverse complement strand
TAGGATTGTCGGCATCGCGATAAGTTTTATTTTCTTCTCCGAATCCTTTCTTTTTTTCTTCAATATCCGGAAAGGCAAAGCCATGAGTAGCGATATGCAATATGCCCGGACTTTCTTTTTTAACTTCAGATTTTAAGTTATTTTCAGAAGCATTTTTATCGGTGAAAGCTCGGACTTTCCACTGTTTTTTCTTCAAAATTTTCTGCAGAGACTGCAATTCTGTTTTGGTACCCGGTAGATATTCCATTCTGCTTTGGTTGGCAGAGCTGCGGGTAATATTTTCGGACAGTGCATAATCTGCCATATCCGGCTCTGAAAGGGTATCGGAATTGGATGGGATATCATCATAAATCACACCGCCAAAAACCAGCAAGGAATTGTCAATTTTCGAATCTTTCAGTCCTTCTGCTAAATAGCGTGTAGTCGAGAGCTGATGCAGAGTATAGCGCTCGCTGAGAAAGATACAATTTTCAATTTTTGAAACTGTTTTAACTTTACTACCACGTTTAATCTCGTTAGACGCAAGCTCAGTTTCCTTCCCTTTTCCGCAGAGTGCTGCAAAGGATATATTATTCAACTTCCCATCCGGACTGTAATAAATAGTATTTACGTCCTGTAAAAGCGAATCCATCGGCTCCCAAATCAGTTTATACAATTCTGAGAACCCTTTTCCGGCAGGAACTGCAGCAATCGCTTTTTCAGAGCCCAATTTCACCAGCTTTGGCAATTCATAACCCTTACGCAATAGCAGTGCCTGATAAAAAAATAAGGAGTCTTTTCTGTCATAATATCTGGAAAATTCAATAGCTGCCTCATTTTCAGATAGTACCGTCATTACATCTTTCCAATTAATCTGAAATTTTCTTTTAGATGCGGCATATTCGCCGAGGCGATTAACGAGGATTTTATCTAGAGAGTCGGCTTCCTGATTATAACGGTCTATAATTTCTTTTTTTACGGTGCCTGTAGAAACCATATTATTGATAAGCCTTCGCTTATCCCTCAGATTCTCATATACCTTAAGTGTTATACTATCCTTACAGTTATTGGCGGCATCTTCAACCTCCTTTGATGATTCCAATAAAAGTCCTTTGGATATCAGTTTACTGTTATAAGCCAACTCTACAGCAGGCGGAAAGTTTTCAGCTGACAGAGCGGCAAATTCATTCAAATGTTCATAAAAAACTTTTTCCATTTGCCAGTAAGCAGCCTTACCTTTCTCGGGCAGCCAGGAGAAGTTTATGGAGAGATTATTATTTATAAGTTCAAAACAATTTCTGTAATATACTTCTGCCTTTTTGTATTCTCCCATATCCTTATACAAATACGCCAAACCTTTCAAACCAGAAGCATAATCAGGATGTTGCTCTCCCAAAACAGTTTTATAAATTTTTAAGGCTTCCTGAGACAAGAGTTCTGAATCTGAATATTTACCCATTCTCTTATATAAATTCGCCAAATTATTCAAACTTCCTGCATAATCCGGATGCTGTTCTCCCAATAACTCTTTTTTTATTGATAAAGCTTCCTGAAACAAGGGTTCCGCAGAGTTATAACTTCCCATGCTCCTATATAAAAGTGCCAAATTTTCCAAACAATTTGCATAGTCATGACGATGATCTCCCAAAGCAGTTTTATAAATTTTTAAAGCTTCTTTAAACAAAGGTTCCGCATCGTTATAACTTTTAATGCTGCTATATAAAAGTGCCAAACCTTGCAAGCTATGGGCATATTCAGGTAGCTGATCTCCCAAAACAGTTTTATAAATTTTTAAAACTTCCTTAAATAAGGGTTCTGCAGATGCATAATCGCCTATATTACCATACAAATTAGCCAAATTATTTAAGATTTTAGCATAGGAACTATGCTGCTCTCCCAGCGATTGCAAATAAATTTCCTTTGCCTGAAGCCAATTTTTTTCGGCTTCTTTGTACTTGCCTTGACGTATATAGACCATTCCAAGTATGTTAAAACATTTGGCATGCTCTTCGTGTATAGGCACTTTCAGTTTCCAAATTTCAATTGCTTTTTCCAAATATATGATTGAATTAGACCAATCTCGAAGCCTTTGATAGGTATTGCCGGTTTTAAAAAGCAGTTTGGCATAAGCTGTGTCATTTGTATCTAATTCTTTTTCGCCTTTTTGGTTCATCGCTAAAGCATAGTAGAGTTGCTCCTTCGGTTTTTTTTTGGTTTGAAAAATACTGTCTAATTCGGGCAGACTGTAACGGAGTATACTGTCAGGAAGTATTTCCTGTGCTTGAAGCCAAATTGAAGTGGCTAAAAACAAAATAATAAAAGAAATATTTTTCAATTTTGAAACAGGATTATGTAGTAGTACTTAATAGATTTTAAAGGTGATACAAAACTAATTAAAAAAATAAAATCTAAAAAACATTAAAAATAAATATTTCGATATCATCAAAAAAATCAGTATCTGATAAATCTTTTCTCGGGATGTTTTCGATTTAAACAAAAAATGTAACTTTGCAATACTTTTTAGAATTTCGGAGTTTTTGGTGTTGCCATTACAAATGCTTACTCCGTTATACTTTGAATACTTTTACAAATGCCTTTTGATAACTTACAATTACTTTATAGCACTCGTTTTCGGACGAGATCAACTTTTATCTTTTATCTTTTATCTTTTATCATAATACTCTGCTTGTTTAATTTTAAAATTCTATAAGAACATGAACTTCGATATTATCATTATCGGTACAGGTCCCGGCGGTTATGTAGCTGCCATCCGTGCTGCACAATTGGGGTACAGCGTTGCTGTGGTTGAACGCGAATCATTGGGTGGAATCTGCTTAAACTGGGGTTGTATCCCTACAAAAGCATTACTGAAAAGCGCACAGGTATTTGAATATATCAATCACGCTGCTGATTATGGAATCACTGTTGCTGAACCAAAAGCTGATTTTGGCGGTATTGTAAAACGCAGCCGAGATGTAGCCGATAAAATGAGCAAAGGGGTTCAGTTCCTGCTTCGCAAAAATAAAATTACAGTCATCATGGGCGCTGCCAAGCTGACTGCAGGCAAAAAGGTTGCTGTTACAGAAAACGGCGAGACTAAAGAATATACTGCAAAGCACGTTATCATCGCTACCGGCGCCCGCGCCCGCGAATTGCCAAACCTGAAAATTGACGGTAAAAACATTATCGGTTATCGCGATGCAATGGTATTGCCGGCTATGCCAAAATCAATGGTAATAGTTGGTTCAGGCGCTATCGGAATGGAGTTTGCCTATTTCTACCATACCATGGGAACAAAGGTAACGATTGTAGAATATATGGATGCCATTCTTCCGCGCGAAGATGCCGACTGCTCAAAGGAGATGAAAAAAATCTATGAAAAAGCAGGCATGAAAATTATTACCGGTTCTGCTGTTCAGAAAGTTACTCCGGGCAAAAACGGCTGTAAAGTTGAAGTAACAGAAAATAAAACCGGCGCAAAATCAGAATTGGAATGTGATGTCGTACTTTCTGCTGCAGGCATTACGCCTAATACCGAAAATCTCGGACTCGAAACCTTGGGTATTAAAACTACCAAAAGCGGACATATTGAAGTGGGTGCTTTCTACGAAACCAATGTTCCCGGTTTCTATGCTATCGGGGACGTCCTCACTACTCAAGCGCTGGCTCACGTTTCAAGTGCAGAGGGTATTACCTGTGTAGAGGCGATAGCGCATAAAGAGGGTAAATTTCACCACAAACCAGAAGCAATCGATTATAATAATATCCCCGGCTGTACTTACTGCTGGCCCGAAATTGCCTCTGTGGGCATGACCGAACAGGAATGTAAGGAGAAAGGCCTTGAAATTCGTATCGGTAAGTTTCCGTTCACTGCTTCCGGAAAAGCATCTGCCTCAGGCAGTAATGCCGGTTTTGTGAAACTCATTTTCGACAAGAAATACGGCGAACTCTTGGGTGGCCACATGGTAGGTGCCAATGTTACCGAGATGATTGCTGAAATTGTTGCGATCCGCAAATTGGAAACTACGGGCATGGAACTGGTCAAAACAATCCACCCACACCCTACTATGTCAGAGGCAATAATGGAAGCTGCAGCAGCGGCATATGATGAGGTGATACATCTTTAATTTGAGGATTTGTCTCGTTTTTCGAACGAGATGAAAATTCTTTCATCTTTGATCTTTCATCTTTGAACTTAGATAAAAAGGGAATGGCGAAAGCTGTTCCCTTTTTTTGTAATAAAATACATAATCTTTAAGATATATTTTTTCATAAATAAACTTCATAATTCGATGAAGGTAGTGGTGTTTTTAAATTTTATTTATTATATTTGATGAAGTGGGTCTAACTCTTATGAAACTGTCTTATTATGCTAAATTGGTCATATATGAGAAGTTTTTGAGAGAGTAATATTTACAGTAATTAAATTATTAACACAATGTTAGAAAATTTTATTTTTATGAAGCAAATTAACAATTTTAATATATCGACAATATTGTTTTCAATATTGTTGATTATATCTTGTTCAAAAGATAAATCATGCCCTGAAATAGTTATGGGTTATAGTTCATCAAATATAGGAGGAACAAGTTCATTTTATATTGATTATGGTCCAAGAGATCAAAGCTCATCACAAATGATTAAAGTAAATTCTACAACTTATGAATATTACAAAAATAAATTAGAGAACAGTCAAAGTAGCAATCTTACAGTTTGCTGGGAAGGGATGAAATAATAAATCAATTGCCTTACAAAAATAAATAGCATTTCCTAGAGAGGACCCTGGTCCTATTTTTATTTTTGGCACTAAAGAATTCCAATTTTGCCTTTTTAATTTTCATTCTGAAACATATCTCCTACCCTCACATGAATTTTCGTTTTTTTTATTCACCAATTATTATTAAAATATAGATGGTTCTCTTTATCCGTCAGTCAAAAGGTAAAAAAGACAGGATTGTACCCCTGAGTGAAAAATTGTTGAATAGGATAACGGAGTATTGGAATTCCTATAAATCTAAGATCTGGTTATTTGAAGGGCAAAATGAAGGAGAACAGTATTCAGAAAAAAGTCTGGAAAATGTATTGAAACAATCTGTCAAAAAAGCTGGTATCAATAAGCCTGTAAGTCATCATTGGCTGCGCCACAGCTATGCTACACATCTGTTGGAAAACAGCACAGACCTGCGCTATATTCAGGAACTTTTGGGGCATAGCAGCAGCAAAACTACTGAAATTTATACACATGTCAGCACTAAAAGTATCCAAAAAATAAAAAGCCCTTTTGATGATTTATGATATACTTTACTTATATTTGAACCCGATGAATAACCTCTCTCTTATGAGGCTTATACAACCGATTTGGGATTATAAGAGAAGTTTTGTGAGGGGTATAGATAAGTTGGAATCAATTGTCGCACAATGCGTTAAAAAATAAATGTCAAAAAAAACAAGGCGCAATTGAAAAGCCGATTTCATCGGCGGAGAATTGAGAAACAATACAGCGCTGAGAGCCCCGCTTTCTGAA
>JBIKQC010000347.1:0-5529 GCA_044349855.1 Saprospira sp. | reverse complement strand
AAAGCAATCCCGTCGCTAATCGATCTGTCAATTTTCTATATGATAAAGGTTAATTCCTCTACAAAAAAGAGCAATTCATCTATTCCATTCCTTTGAATGAACTATTAACTGCACCTTTGTAATGTAAAAAAGCGCTGAAAATGGAAAAAAGCTTAACGGTTCAAAACAACAGGGTTTATACAATTTTACTCCATGTTGGTGCATGGGGACTTATTTTCTTTTTTCCTTTATTGATAGCAGATTTTGGCGATGATAACGAACGCTATTTCAGATTTGTAAAACGCAGTATTCTAAGCCTTTCGACTCATCTTGTTGTCTTTTATGTAAATTATGCCTGGCTCACAAGAAATGTACTGTTTTCTAAAAAGCGCTTACAGTATGTAGTATACAACCTTCTGCTAATAACAGCGGTGGTTATTGCCTCCCGTTTTCTATACGAATGGTTCATCATATCTGCCGCTGCCGAACTTACCCACAAAGCCAAATTTCCGAGAGAAATTTTTTACTTCTGGGATGCACTCTCCTACCTGACTAATATTGGAGTAACAATTGCACTGCTTGCTACTAACCGGTTGGCGGAAGAGGAACAAAAAGTTAAAAACAGTGAAAATGAACGTTTAAAATCCGAGTTGATCTATTTGAAATATCAGCTGCAGCCACATTTCTTTTTTAACACACTCAATAACATATATGCGCTCATCGATGCCTTTCCGGAAAAAGCAAAGGACACGATATTGAAGTTGAGCAAACTGATGCGTTATGTACTCTACAAATCGGACGAAAAAAATGTACCTTTGTCTGATGAAGTCGAATTTTTAAAAAATTATACGGAATTGATGCGCATCCGTTATGCCGGACATGTTGCTATCAAGGCTGATTTTTTGCCCTCATCAACATCGGCAAAAATACCGCCACTTTTATTGGTACCAATCATTGAAAATGCGTTCAAACATGGCGTCGATGCAACAAAACCAAGTTTTATCAATATCTTATTGAAAGAAAAAGAAGACAGTATAGAATTGAATGTTTCAAACAGTTATTTTCCAAAAACCGAAGAGGATGAAAGCGGCTCAGGTATTGGGTTGGATAATCTGCAAAAAAGGCTGGATCTGCTATTAGGACAGGGCCAATATGTATTTAAACAGGAAATAAAGGGAGATATTTTTGAAAGTCATCTTAGTATAAAACTTCAACATGGATAAATTAACCTGTATCATTGCCGATGATGAACCATTGGCGCTTTCACTGCTGCAGGGCTATGTAGAAAAAACACCCTTTCTGGAGCTTGTCAAAGCCTGCAATTCCGGAATTGAAGTCCTGGGACATTTGGAAGAAGAGGATATAGATTTACTTTTTTTGGATATTCAAATGCCCGGTTTAAGCGGAATGAACCTGGCTAAATCACTGGACAAGGATGGACCAAGAGTCATATTTACAACTGCTTTTGAACAGTATGCAATCGAAGGTTATAAAGTAGATGCCATTGATTATCTGTTGAAACCTTTCGGATTTGAAGATTTTTTGAATGCCGCCCAAAAAGCCAAAAAGAAAATCCTGGAACAGAAAAATGCCATAAAAGCTGCTTTGGCAGACAGTTCTGCACCCGGACACATTATTGTAAAGTCCGATTACAAATTGAAACAAATTGGGCTGAACGATATTTTATACATAGAAGGACTCAAGGATTATGTTAAAATCTTCAGAAAATCAGATAACAAGGTAATTTTAACTCTTTTGAGTATGAAAAATCTTGAAGCGACGCTGCCACCTGAACAATTTATGCGGGTTCACCGTTCTTTCATCGTCAACCTCAACGAAATACAGACAATTGAAAGAGGAAATATTATATTTGGAGAACTCTATATTCCGGTTTCGGATAAATATAAGGATGATTTTCAAGCGTTTTTAAATAAAAGATTTCTTGAATAACACCATTGCAATGCATTAGTACCAAACATAAAATACAATTATGAAATTTTTAAACAGTTTAGTGATTATCTGCCTTCTATCCATCGGGTTGCAGGCTCAAAACTACAAAGTCAGCGGTTCTGTACTGGATTCAACAACACAGAAACCACTGATCGGTGCAAATGTGGCATTGGAATCGACTTATGACAATTCCATTATAAAGGGCACAAGTACCGATTTAGATGGAAAATTCAATTTGGAAGTGGCGCCCGGTTCTTACCGTATTTCCGTTTCCTTTGTAGGATTTAAAGAGCAGAAAAAGCGACTTTTTGTACAGGATAAAGATATTGATATGGGTAAAATCACCCTTGCCGAGTCTGTTCTTTCCGAAGTCCTTGTAGAAGGAAGAGTACCACCTGTGGTGCTGAAAGGTGATACTTCCGAATACAATGCAAATGCTTTCAAAACTAATCCCGATGCAACAGCAGAAGATTTGGTTGAAAAAATGCCCGGCGTTACTATAGTTGACGGTAAAGTTCAGGCACAGGGTGAAGATGTCAGACAGGTTTTGGTAGACGGCAAACCATTTTTTGGCGGTGATCCAAAAGCTACGCTCAAAAACATTCCGGCCGAGATGATCGATAAGGTACAGGTTTATGATCAGGGCAGCGCATCATCCGGTTTTTCGGGATTTGATGACGGAAATACACAAAAAACAATCAATATTATTTCAAAACCCGAGTATCGTTCCGGTACCTTTGGAAGAGTTTATGCTGCCGGCGGGTATGATGATAATTTTCAACCCGGCGGCGAACGTTACAAATTGGGCGGAGTACTCAACTCTTTTAAAGACAATCGGAGAATTACTGTACTTGGACAATTTAACAACACCAATGAACAAAATTTTGCTTCAGATGACCTTGCCGGCGTAATGAGTGCAGGCGGCGGCGGCGGAATGGGTCGTGGCGGCAGCGGTGGCGGCGGAAGAGGAGGAATGGGCGGAGGCCCTCCCGGCAGCGGTACCAATATTGGTCAATTTCTGGTCAATGATCAGGGCGGTATTACAAGAACCAATGCCTTCGGTATTAACTATGCCGATAAATGGGGCAAAAAAATGGACGTAAGCGGAAGTTATTTCTTTAACTATACCGATAATCAGGTTCAGACAATCAGTGATCAAATCTTTATCACCAACAGTGATTCCGGTTTGGTTTATAATAAAACTGACATTGCAGGTTCCAAAAACATGAACCATAGAGCAAATTTCCGTTTGGATTACAAAATCAATGAAAGAAATAATATACAGATCGCTCCCCGTTTTAGTCTGCAGACCAACAATGGCCTCAGTGAACTTTTGGGTGAGAATAACAGAAATGGCGATTTCATCAATTCAACACTTCGTACTTTTAACAGTGATGTTTTTGCATGGACATTAAACAACTCCATCACTTACAACCATGCCTTTAAGAAAAAAGGCAGAACAATAAGTGTTACACTCAGCGATGATCACAAAAGCAATATAGCGGAAAGTTTTCTCCGTGCGGTAAATACACTATCTGCCGATGCGTTGATAAGAGATACATTGGATCAGACAACAAATCAGATACAGTTCGAAAACACAATTTCTGCACGAGTGGAACACAGTGAACCGCTCGGAAAATTATCTCAATTGCAAATCGTTTACAATCCATCCATCAGTTATAACGATATTGATAAAAAAACTTTTGGATACGACTCTCAGTCGGAACAGTACAACACATTGGATACCTTCCTTTCTTCCATTTCAAAAAACCAATATCACACACAAAATGGCGGATTGGGCTGGAGATACAACAAAGAAAATCTCAATATTCAGGCTCGTGTAAACTTTCAATGGGCCAGTCTTTCAGTAGCCCAGACTTATCCGACGCTGTATAATGACAAGCTGAATTTTTATTCCGTTCTGCCATTTGCTTCTTTGAGATACAAGATCTCGAAAACCAAAAACCTGAGAGCATTCTATCGTTCAAGTGCCAATGCGCCCGCTATTACACAATTGCAGGAATCTGTTAACAATAGTAATCCTTTGCAATTGAGCGTGGGTAATTCTAAACTGAAGCAGGAAGAATCTCACCGTTTTAACATTCATTATTCAGCACCGAATCCGGAGAAAAATTCAATGTTTTTCACAATGCTGAGCTTGAGTTACACCAATAATTATATCGGTAACAGCAATTTTATTGCCGGCAGCGACACCACACTTTATGGAGTTGAACTGACAAGAGGTACTCAAATTACACGTCCTGTAAATTTCAGCAACAGAATGACTGCCATGGCTTTCACCACAATCGGTCTACCGCTGAAGGCATTGAAATCAAATTTAAATTTTAATATTTCTGCCAACTATAACCGTACACCGGGTCTTATCAACGATCAGATAAACTATGCTAATACGCCTTCAGGATCATTGGGAATCACAATAAGCAGTAATATCAGTACAAAATTGGATTTTACACTTTCTTCCAATTCCTCCATAAATGGAACTGTAAATACGCTGAATACTGGATTGAACAGCAAGTTTTTTAACCAAAACAGCAAATTGCGTTTCTATTGGAACCCTTGGAAAACATTGGTATTACGCACCGATGTAAGTCATCAGTACTACAGCGGATTGGGTGATGGTTTTTCACAAAACTTCCTGCTTTGGAATGCAAGTATTGCTACAAAAGTATTTAAAAACAAACAGGGTGAAATTTCCCTCATGGTTTTCGATATATTAAAACAGAACAATGCCATTTCCCGTAACTTTACTGAAACATATATTGAAACCAATACCACCACTGTACTTCAGCGATATCTCATGCTTCAGTTCACGTACAAATTCAAGCCTAAAAAAGGTGATATTCCTATGGATCAGGAAAAACAGGATTTGGAGCGTTACAATATGATGCGGCAGAATCAGAAATAAATGTTTCTTAGTATATTCAAAAAGAGCAGCCCCAAAATCAATTGGCGCTGCTCTTTTTTTCCTAAGTTTTATAAAACTAATCTTTTGTTTTTCTGGCAATTACTACATAATTGGCAGTATTGTAATCATTGTAAAACATGGCGTCAAGTTTATTGAATACCCAATTGTGAAGCATTCTCATGGGCGTTATTTTTACCAAAATTCTGGGAATTGTGTGAATGATAGCCTGGCCCAAAACTGCCCATTTGCCGCCATTGGCCAATATTTCGACTACTTCGAATCCGTTAACCTCCATGATATGTCTGAATCCGTGTTTTGTAAAACGAAAAAAATCAAAGGGTTCTTCATGCAAATGCCAGTACATTGGACCAGAAACGATAAAAACGCCGTCTTTTTTTAAGATTCTAAATGCCTCGCGAACAAGTTGCTGATGATCGGCCACATGTTCGATTACCTGAGTACTGAAAACTGTTTCCACAGAATTTGATTCCACCGGAATATTGGTTGCTTCACAAATAATATCTACTTTATTCAGGTTGGACTGTATAACATCGCAGCCAAAATATTTATCCGTCTTACCTTTGAACATCTCCTCATAGGGCTTATTACCGCAACCGATGTCAAAAACAGTACCTTTCGCGTATTTATTGGCAGCATAGCTCAAGTCTCTGATC
>JBIKQC010000017.1:0-19963 GCA_044349855.1 Saprospira sp. | reverse complement strand
CGAAGGAGTATATGTGCCAACTGAACCTGTCCGTATGCAGGACGAACTTCAGTGACTTTGATGATATGAAAACCAAATTTACTGCGCACTATGTTTGAAACTGACCCTTTTGCAGTGTTGTACATTGCTTTTTCAAGTTCATAGGGCAGTAGGAGTGTGGTAAAAAATCCCAAATCGCCGCCGCTGTTTTTGCTGTAACTGTCATCGGAGTGCTGTTTGGCCATATCCACAAAGTTTTCTGGGCTGAGCTGGTTTTTTACACGTTGGGCACGTTCAAAGGATTCGCGTACTTCCTCATCAGTAGCATTTTCTTTTAGCTGAATAAGTATGTGGCTTATTCGACGATCTTCTTTTGACCATTCATAAGCCTCTCTTACTAGTTTTTCAGTAATTTCCCGATCTGTAAGATAGGTACTTGAAAGCTGACGTTTGTATTGATTCTGTTCGCGTTGAACTTCGGCATTTTTGTCGAGGCCCATAGAAACAGCTTTTTCTACCTGCAATTTAAAATTGATATAAAGCTGCAGATATTCATTCAATGATTTCTCAGAGTAATCGGCCTTATCTCCATTTGTTTTGTTGTAGATATAGGTGAATTCAGATACCCTGACTTCCTTACCGTTTATGGTAAACAGAATGGGATCCTCTGTGAGGATATGATTCGGGCAGGTTAAGCAGGGACGCTCATGTGGAAAATAATGCGCCGATGTCTGTTGGGCAAAAGCTCCCGATGTCAACAGTACGATAGCAAGTTTTTTAGCTATACGGTATGTCATAATTTTGTGGTATTTTTATAATTAGACGAATAATTGGGGCAAGTTAATAACTTTGCGCCGTAAATTTAGGTTTTTTTTATTGAATATTAACAGGCTTAAATTCCAATTAGAAAAAAAATCCTTCAAAGTAGTATCTTTGACCTTTATAAAGATAATTTACTATCTTTTTAAACATTTAATGATCTTATTATATAAATCAAAATGCGAAATATTTTTCTATTCTCAGCACTGTTAGTACTGTTGGTCAGCGCATGCAAAACTTCTGCAAATGAAGCTAAGAAGCAGGAAGAAAGACCAATCAAACTTATAAAATACTATGTCCGCTATATTGAACAAAGTAAAGAACTGCAGGTTGAAGCGAAATTTTTTAATCAAAATGATTCTGCCTTTGCCATGCCAGGCGGCGTGATGGTTTCCGATTTTAAACTCGAAGCCAAAAGTCTCCCAAAAGAAGGCTGGATGCACCGATATATAAAACGCCCTTCAAGCTGTGACAGTTTGTATGTTTTTAATTATAAATCCGGTGAAAATTATGAACGCAAAGACAGTGTATTTTTTCAGAAGTATAATAATTTTCAAATAGCTACACCAAAAATCAGTAAAAAAACCGGGGGGCTGATCACTTGGAATGGGAGTTCACTTACGCAGGATGATGGCTTAACGCTGGTTTTTGAAGATGCTGCCGGCGTAAGCTATACCATCAATCATGTCGGTATTACCCGTGGAGCACAGTTGGAAGTTAGGCCTGAGCATTTGGAAGTATTTGCAAAAGGGAAGGCGATTTTAAGAGCTGTTCACAAACGTTCTCTATTCGAAAAAAGAGGTGATACCCGCATGGTAAGACTCACCGAATATTATCGTACACCAAAGGAGGTCGAGATTGTTGACTAAAGTAAATTAAACATAATAAGTAATCGTGCAGAAGTAAAAGATATTGCAGTTAGATGTCATTATTTTTGCATGATTAGGATAGGAATTGCCAACTCTGAAAATCATTTATCTGTCATCTTGAACCATTTTCATCCCGAGAGTCGGGACAAATTTTCAAATCCACAAATTAATCCAGATGTATATTTTTGAAGACAAGTACCTCCTCAGCGAGGACATTTTCGATAAGAACTTTGTGTGTAACCTGAATGCCTGTAAGGGCGCCTGTTGCTGGGAAGGAGAATACGGTGCACCGCTCAATGACGATGAACTCGATCTGCTGAAAGCTGTTTATCCGGAAGTGAAACCATACCTGACTAAAGCTGGGATTGAGGAAATTGAAAAACAGGGATATTGGATTTTGGACGAAGATGATGATCTTTCAACTCCGCTCATTGGTGAGGCAGGCCCTTGTGTTTATATCAATTATACTGACAATGGCACGGCCTACTGTGGCATTGAAAAAGCATATTTGGACGGAAAAATTGACTTTAGAAAGCCCATTTCCTGCCATCTTTACCCAATTCGTCTGCGTATTCTGCCCGATTATATAGCCCTCAACTATGAAAAATGGGATATCTGTTCCGATGCCTGCAAATTGGGAGATGAGCTAAAAGTGCCTGTTTATCGTTTTTTGAAAGATGCACTTATCCGCAGATTCGGAGAGGATTTTTATGTGAAATTGGATGAAATGGCCGATTTTCATTATAAAAATGGCAATGCGAACTTATAAGGAACGATTCGAAAATGTGGATTTGATTTATCGGTCAAAATAATATATATTTGAAAGAAAAAGATTTCATGCAAAAGCCAAAGGTAAAATTCCCATACGGAATAAGTAATATTGAGAAGCTTGTTGATCAGGATTATGTCTTTATCGATAAGACCAAATATGTTGAAATGCTTGAAAAAGAGGAAAGCTATTCCATTTTTCTCCGGCCCCGTCGTATGGGCAAAAGTCTTCTCGTATCAATATTGGAATATTATTACGATATTTTGGAAAAAGACAAATTCGAAAAGATTTTTTCCAAATTTTATATCGGTCAAAATCCTACAGCAGGGGCAAACTGCTATCGGGTTTTAAAGTTTGATTTCAGCGGGATTGATACACAGACTGAGGCGGATACCTATAATTATTTTCTGAAGAGAATCCGTTCCGTAATGAAGAGTTTTATGGAACGCTATGATTTATTAACAGCTCAAGAAATAAATCAGATAGCAGCGGCAGGCTCTCCGGGAGAACTAATGAGTACTTTTTTTCAATCCCTGAAAACCTGGAAAGAAAAAACTGGAGATGAGCTGCCCATTTACATCATAATCGACGAGTATGATCATTTTACGAATGAAATCCTAATTCGCGACCTAAGTGAATTTAAACGCTCCGTTTCACAGGACGGATATATCCGCAAATTTTACGAAGCAATAAAAATTGCAACACAGCAGGGTTTTGTGGACCGCTTTTTTATAACCGGAGTGTCGCCTATTACCTTAGATGATTTGACAAGCGGCTTTAATATCGGTAAACACCTGACAGGTAAAAAAGAATTCCATGATTTAATGGGATTTACTGAAGCAGAAACCCGATCACTGCTGGATTTGGTACTTACTGACAACACAAAGGAGGCTGAAATTCTAACTGATCTGAAAAATTGGTACAACGGATATAGATTTAATATTGATGTTCCGCATACGGTTTATAATTCCGATATGGTTTTGTATTTTTTGGACAATTTTAAATCAGAACAGCAGTATCCCTCTCAAATGCTCGACCCCAACATCATGCCCGATTACGGCAAACTGACTAAACTGCTCAGGGTTGCTGATTATCAGAATAATATATCTGTTCTGAAACAGGTATTGGAGCAGGGTTTTATTGCTTCAGAGCTGATTTATCAGTTTAATTTTGAAAAGCCTTTTGATAAAACTGCCTTCATAAATCTGTTGTACTACTTGGGCAATCTTACTCAGGGCAGTAAAGATGAGGTGACCGGTTTTCCAAAATTTGTGGCCCCCAACTATGTGATAGGGCAGCTTTTTTGGCAAAACTATGCGCTGATACTACAGGAACAGGCCAATTTGGAATACAATACGGATAGTATTAAAGATGCACTAATGTCCTGCGCAAATGGAGATATTGCGAAATTTTTCGAATTGGTTCAGCAGGTTTTGGAAGGGCTCTCCAATCGGGATTTTCAGCGTTTTGACGAAAAATACATCAAGGCAGTGATTATGTCTTACCTGTATCATGCACCTTATTATTATATCCGAACTGAGAGGGAAGTAAGCAATGATGGATATTTAGACCTTGAAGTATTGCGCCACCCCGATAAAAACTCCAATCCCATGCAATATGTCATGGAAATCAAATACCTGAAACAGTCCGACTCCGATAAACTGAAATCCACTATGGAAGCTGCAAAAAGACAGCTGCAGTCCTATCTTGAAAAAGATAGGGAACTGCAGTCCCTGAAAAGGCTGAAAGTTGTTGCCGTCGTGGCGGTGAAGGATCAGTTATATTGGGAGGAACTGTAAAAATTGTCAACACATCTTAATAAGCCTTTCCTAATTGAGGCGCATCTGATTCATATTATTTAAAATGGCTTCACCCAATTTCCGGATGAAGCCATTTTAATTTTAAAGCCATATAAATTTATCTAAAACTTTGCCCCTATACTCAGGTAAAAAGTCCTGCCCTCGCTAGGCAACAGGCCCGGACCCGGATATCCGCCGGCTCTGCGGGTGGCATAGTGCAGATCAGTAAGGTTGTTGATACCGCCCTTGAGGTTGTATTTTTGCAAAAACTTATACTCGAGAGATAAATCGAAGACATTATAGCTTTCTATCTTTCCGGCTATACCATCGGCTGTTGGCGTTTCAGTATTGCTGGCATCGCTGTATACAGCTCCGGAATAACGGGACTGAACAGAAACAGTAAAGCCTTTCAGGAAGTAGGAGAGGCCAAAACTATGAATCTGAGAAGGAGCGTACTCCACTTTGTTGCCGCTCAGGTTTCCTTCTGTCAGGGTTATATTTGGCGCTGTACCGCTAATTGCTGTAGTTTTAAAATTAACATATTCGGCGCAGATGAATGACATCGAGGCGAATACACTCAAATCACCGACGGAATTGCTCGAAAGGAATGCATTGAAAGGATGAAATTCCAAATAAGCTTCTACCCCTTTATTTACAGATTTTCCGAGATTGGTTCTATACTGATAGGTGCTCAGCGTCGGATCATCATTTAGAAACTTTCGAATTGTTCCGATTCGGTTGTTATACTGAAGGTAAAAAACACTGACATCAAAATTCAAATAATCGCCCAAAATTCCTCTGTAACCAAGATCTGCATTAAACCCGTTAGCGTCTTTCAAATTAGGGTCTATCACATCGGTTGTAGCCGGTGGAGTCAAATCACTGAAAAGTACAGGACGGTATGCTTGAGAAAAATTGGCATAAATGTTTGTTGCTTTTATTTTGTATTGAAGGCCCAAACCGGAAATGATAACATTTCGGTCAATAGTTTGAGGGGTCAGATTGACATCGCTGCCGTTCACAATATTTGCCCTCCCTTCAATGGAAGATTTGATATACTCGATACGGATACCGGGTGTAACACTCAGCTTTTTTCCGATTTTGAACAAATGCTCTGCGAAGATTGCAGCGCTTTGTGTCCCAAAATTATAATCAACAGGAAATTTCGTGTTTGAAATAGTCAGATCGAAATTTGATCCTGTCGTACCGATTCCTTTCTGATTGCGGACGGTATTTGCCTGATAGGCTCTCAGGCCAAAGGCCAGGCTATGTTTATGCCCAAAGAGATTGTAGCTGTAAAACCCACGTAACTCTGTTCCGAGATTGCGGTAATAGTCTGCATCCACCTGACGACTGTTGTACTGTAGGGTAGCTGCATAAATAGTGTCCTTCACATTGGGTCTTGCTGTGAAACCAACACTGCCCCTGTCACCCATTAATCCGAACACTTTCAGATTAAAACTTAAATTTTCAGAAGGCTTGTAATCAAAGTTGATGCTTGCAAGATTCCATTTCACGCCCATCCAGTTGCGTGCACGCAGAGATTGGCGGCTATTGTCTGCAAATTGTACATCTGTCAATCCGCCCGATTGCTGCTGTGTGAAATCCATATTGGTGTATTCAGCAGAAATCCTGGCTTTTTTATTGAAGCTGTACTGAACAAAAGCATGAGAATTGCGAATTTTATATTTGCCGTTTTCGCGCCAGCCATCTCCGGTTCGACTGTGGTTGTAGGCATAATAGCTGAACTTTTTGATATTGCCGCCGATAGCATTGAAAGAACTGAACATTCCATAGCTGCCAACTGCATTTTGGGTCTCAAATGTAAATGGTTTATTGGCAGTTTCATGCTTTAAAATATAGTTAACAACGCCACCGAACTGAGGTCCGAACTGTAAGGAGGCTGCTCCGCGAATAATTTGGATTTTCTCTACTGCTTCCAATGGCGGATTGTAATATGCTTCGGGGTATCCAAATACATCGGAGGAGATGTCGTAGCCATTCTGCCTTGTATTGAATTCCCAACTGCGGTTGGGACTGAGACCTCTGGCCGCGATTGAAATCTGAATGCCCGAGCCGTCACTTTCCCAAACTGAAATACCCGGGACTCTGGCAAACACCTGACGGGCATTGTTGTTGATGAGATTGGCATGGATGCCTGCTAAACGTATTACTTCGTTTTTCTTACCCGAAAAGATATAATTATCATTGGTTTCAGCTAATCGTTCCGGTGCGGGCCTGGAAGAAAGTATCTCTACTTGACCCATTTGGAGAAGTCTTAATGAATCATTTATATTGTCATTTGGTTTAATTGTATCCTGTGCAAAAGACAGATAGTCAATAAAACAACAACAAATGATAGGAAATAACACTTTACTATTCATGAATTTTATATTATTAGTATTTAGACTGAATATAAATAATGACGTAAAGGTATTTATTTAGATTGGATATAAACAAGTTTATTTTCAATTTTTTTTTGCGCTAATGAATATTAATCACTCTAAGATTATAAAAAAAGCCGACCAAAAGGCCGGCTCAATTATCATATCGCTTATTTAGATGCTAAGAACCAGGAGCTCAAAAAGGCTAATTCCCCATTTTTGCTGTCAACTCAGTGAATTTTCAGAAAATGAAAGTCCTTAGTTTCTTTTATCTCTCATCTTTTTACAGATTCATCAGTAATCTTGTAGGATCTTCCAAGAGTTGTTTTACCTTCACCAGGAAAGTAACTGAAGAACTTCCGTCAATCACACGGTGATCATAAGAAAGTGCCAGGTACATCATCGGGCGAATTTCAACTACGCCGTTAACAGCGATAGGACGATCGATGATGGCGTGCATGCCCAAAATTGCAGACTGTGGCGGATTGATGATTGGCGTACTCATCATAGATCCGAAAACACCGCCGTTTGTGATGGTGAAAGTGCCGCCGCTCATTTCTTCCAGAGTCAGTGAACCTACACGTGCTTTCTCGGCAAGGCCTTTCAGTTTGAGTTCGATGTCAGCAAAGTTAAGGGATTCCACATTGTGAATAGGCGGAACGACTAAACCTGCAGGAGTTGAAATGGCAAAAGAGATGTCGGCATAATCATGATAGATTACACTTTTTTCATCTTCAGTCAGCATCGCGTTTACTTCAGGCATTTCCATCAGCACCTTAGCACAGGCCTTGGCGAAAAGGGACATGAAACCGAGTTTGATGCCGAATTTTTTCACGAAATCATCCTGGTATTTTTTGCGCAGTTCCATGATGGCTGTCATATCCACTTCATTGAAGGTAGTGAGCATGGCAGTATCATTTTTTGCAGATACCAGACGTGTCGCGATAGTGCGACGCATGCGGGAAAGTTTTTCCTCGCGTTTTGTACGGCTGAAATTGCTTTGAACTGCAGCAACCGGAGCTTTTGCCTCTTTAACAACAGCTGTCTCGGTTTTTACTTCTTTCGGAGCTGTTTTTTTAGCTTCGATGGCTTTCAGAATATCTTCTTTGGTTACGCGACCGTCTTTGCCTGTACCTTTTACGTCATTCGGATTGATACCGTTTTCGTCCATCAGCTTGCGGGCTGCGGGAGAAGGATGGCCTGCAGCATAGCTGAGTTCATCGTCGGTTGTTTTGGTTTCAGTAACAGCTGTCTCTGTCTTAACCGGAGTTTCCACCGCTTTAGGCGTAGTGCCGCCTTCATTTACTGCTGAAGTGTCTATTTTTGCATAGACACCACCGATTGGAATATCGTCACCTTCAGCGGCAACCCATATCAGTTTTCCTGCTTTTTCGGCCGGGGCCTCTATTGTTGCTTTATCGGATTCAAATTCGCAGATCGATTCATCTTGATTTACGTAAGATCCGTTCTCTTTCAGCCAGCTCGACAGGGTAACTTCAGTTACCGATTCGCCGATGACGGGCACTTTCAGTTCTATGATGCTCATGACTAAGTATTTTGTATTGGTTTGTTTATTGTACAATATTGGTTGTCAAGGTGTTGAATTTCAGACTAAAACTGTCTTCAAAAACACATTCCAAAGATAAGGGCTTCCCATTAAAAATGAAACAATTTGGCAAAGTTTTATGCAGTCAGTAGTGCCGGTAGTTAGTAGCCAGTAAACAGTAGCCAGTGACCGGTAGCCAGTAAAACAGTTGTTAGTCACTGGGAACTGGGATCTAGGGACTAGAAAATCAGTTGTCGGTAATCAGTAATTATTGTTTATCAACATATCATCACATTACCATAACTTGTCCCGACCAAAGACGGGATCACACATTATCAAGTTTATTCATAGCTAAAATAAAAAACATCATAACGTTCCAACCCTTTTTTACTTTTTTGAAAAATAACCATTGATGCTAAAAGATCCTCTTTATTGTATTCGTAAACTGTTCTCACGATTGTTTCGCCGTTCATTATTTTTACATCTTCAACGGGCTTTCCTTTCGAATTGTAGGTTGTTTCAATGCTGTTGTAGGCTTTACCGTTGCTGTGATAGTTGGAATTTAATTTTTTGACAGGAACGTCAGCCTCATTGTATTCAATCAGATATTCGGTGTTTTTATAACCTTTTTGATAGAAGGCATAAGTTTTTATGAGAGAATCTTTGTGATAACAAATTTCCGTTTTTTGCAGTTCTTTGCCATTGAGCGTCAGCTGTTCAAGGATCAGTTGACCTTTATCATATTTACGAATTAATTGTTCATCATTAATATTAAACTTCTTTTTCTCCGGTTTTTTGTCGGACTTTTTGGGCTTAGCAGCCTTTGTTTTTCTGTATTTTTGTTGGAAAAAACTTTCTAGCTTTCCATTATTGTCATAGCTGTAATTTTCCGTAAATTTAGTGCTGTAGCGTTCACCTGTAGTTTTTATTAGTTGCCCTTTGCCATTATAATGGTATTTGTACTCTTGTTTTTTGTCTCTTCGGGTAACAGGTTTACTTTTTGAATTGACAGTTGACCAATAAGTGTAGTATCTCCAACGGCGCAGTCGATTTTTTTTGTCAAATTTATATTCATCGGAATTTTGAAAGGTACTTCCGCTGTAGTCATAAACCATACGTTTAATGAGGTTACCTGCCTTGTCGTAGGTAATTGTGTCCTCTTTCATCATTTCCTCGGTCTTGTCATAATATTGACGCCATATGTATTTGCTGCTTATTTCGTCAGTGCCATACACAAGATATTTGGTTTTCAGGCGTTCATGATCAATTTCCGTTTTTTTATGGGTATAGATATGCTCATCCACAATCATTTTGGAAGCGTCGAAACGGGCATTGATTTCTTTACTGAGGGAACCCGGCGGCTGCAGGTTATAGAAAGATTCCTGTTTTTCTATAATCCTGTTTTTGCTGTCATATTTATGGACTTTCTCCGACAGAAGAATACTGTCGGCCGAAGTGATAAATCTATAGTTTCGCTCCGTCTTCTGTTTGATAGCCTGAGCACTCGTTGCCGACCAGCTGGCGGAAATTAAAATGCAGGCAATTAAAAATGCAGTGTTTTTCATAATTTGAATGCCGAAATATAGACGGCCTTATGCAAACTTAATCAATTAGGCGCTTAAGTTCAATATTTGTTGCAGATTTTATACTAACTGTTGATGAAGAAATTTCTGAATTGATAAACAAAATTCACCTGTGCACTGATTTTTGACAAAATAAAAAAGGCAGACCTTGCCGAGTCTGCCTTTTTATGCCTTTTATTTAAACCTATTTATGGTGCGAAAAAAACTTGCATTTTTCATAAAACGCAATCAATATATAAAACGCTGCTACAAGAATAAAAAAAATCATTTTTTTAGTTTTTTTGGTCATTATACTTCTTGTATGACCATTATCACATAACAATTCAATCAAAAGCTGTTTTTTTGTGTTATATCGAAATGGGAAATAAATCTAAATCTCAAAATATTGCATAATTATGGATGTTCTCAATATTATAGCAAACGCCTACTCAGGCTATGCCGGTTACCTTTGGAGGGAAATAACTTTTCAGAACGGGTCATTCTGGCACAACTATTTCTTTTGGTTGCTTTTTGTTTCAGCCTTTTTCTTTGGAATTGAAGGCCTGCGCCCCTGGAGAAAGGAACAGCAGCGATTTCGCAAAGATTTCTGGTTGGACTTTTTCTATATGTTTTTTAATTTCTTTCTCTTTTCATTGGTTATTTTCAATGCTGTTTCATCCGTCGTTTCCGAAGGGTTGAACAATGCCATCCTTGCAGTCAGCGGTTTTAATCTTCATGCAAGCAACCCCATGCAGACAATGCCTTATTGGTCGGTACTGCTCATCGGTTTTGTCCTCAGCGACTTTATACAGTGGAATATTCATGTAACTCTGCACCGCGTGCCATGGCTATGGAATTTTCACAAGCTGCACCACTCTGTAGAACAAATGGGTTTTGCTGCACACCTCCGTTATCACTGGATGGAGAATATTGTCTATAAAAGCATTCAGTATATCCCCCTGGCACTTTTGGGTATAGGATTGTACGACTTCTTTATCATTCACATTTTCTCTTTGGCCGTAGGACATTATAACCACTCCAACATTCAGATCCCGGAAAAAATTAAAGGAATGTTCTTTGGTGCGGCAATTGGAGCCTTTGTAGGTTGGGTAGTATTGGACGTGGAATGGTATTTTGCTTTGGCAGCATTAGCCGGTGGTGTAGGCTTAGGCTACCTCATTCATCCTGCTATTAAATACATTTTCAACAGTCCCGAGATGCACCTCTGGCATCATGCTTACGATATGCCGCCTTCTCATCCTTATGGTATCAATTTCGGCATCACGCTTTCTATTTGGGATTATATTTTCAAAACCGATCATATTCCGCATAACCGCGGTGATATCAAACTCGGATATCCGGGTGTGGAGCAGTTTCCGCAGACCTTTGTTGAACAGGAATTGTATGGTTTTAAGCAGGAAGAGGAATAGTTTTTAAGAAATTAACGTCGCTTTCTTTATACAGAAAAAAATAATACTTAATTTTCGGGACTGTTGCACAATGCAGCAGTCCCGATTTTTTATAGCAAAAAAATATATTAGCCTAGCGCCACACGACTTTGTAAATATTATGGAACATCTGAAACATCTCGAAACCGAACAGAAAGCCCTTGAAATAAATCTTGATAACAGTATCTACGGCTCCTTTGCCGAGATCGGTGCAGGGCAGGAGGTGGCCCGTTACTTCTTCACCGTAGGTGCCGCCGCCGGAACAATTGCCAAAACAATCTCGGCCTACGACAAAAAAGTGAGCGACGATATTTATGGTCGCGAGCCATCGGGCCGCTATGTCTGCGAGTCGCGCGTGTATCGAATGCTTGACCACGAATATGAGCTGATGCTCGACCGCCTGAGCGGAGAAAGGCCTAATTGCCGGCTTTTTGCTTTTGCCGATACACTTTCTACCATCAATTTTCACAAAACAACTAAAGGACATGGATGGATGGGCGTCCGCTTTCAGCATTCTCCGCATTCCGAGCCCAATGATATTGTCATTCATGTGGAAATGAAAGATGGCAATGCCAATCTGCAGCAGCAGGCTGCCGGTATTTTGGGGGTCAACCTCATTTATGCCTGTTACCGATATGGAGTTGATTATAAAACACTGATTGCATCTTTGATTGATAAGCTGCAGGATCGTGTAAGTATAGATGCCATCTCTGTCAGCGGGCCGCTTTTTGCGGGAATAGACAACCGTCTGCTAACGCTGGAATTGGTGCATCAGGGACTTACCTGCGTAGCAGTTTTTGATAAAAAAGGACGTTCCATACATGTTTCAGAATTTCTTTACAAGAAAAATCTGCTGGTGGTTCGTGGAAATTTCCGCCCGACGACTCTGCTCAGTTTAGATATGGTACGTTCCTCCACGGCACAATTCCGCAGTGAAGCTGGTGTAAAGGCAGAGGACACTTTTATTATGACGGAACTGACAATGGCCAGTCTTTCAGCAGAAACAGGTCAGGTTGATGAACAGGACTACATGGATCGGGTTGATCTGCTGAACCATATGGGGCAAACAGTAATGCTGACGAATTTTGACAACTATCTTAAACTGATACAATATCTGGGTGACTATAAAATCGGTCATCTTGGGCTGGTTGTGGAGGCCAGACCATTGCTCACCCTGCTCAATGGCAAGTACGAGCGTAACAAAGACGGTCGCCTGCTCACCTCTTTTGGAGAAATTTTTACCAGAGGTGTAACCACCTATGTTTTTCCTGAATTGCAGGAAGGCAGCGGTGAACTGATGAGAAGCAGCAATTTGCCGATTCCGGAGGGTTTGAACTACCTCTACCGTCACCTGCTGGAGCATAGACATATTGTAGATGTTACCGGATTTAATGAATCATTGCTGCATATCCGATCGTCTGATGTATTGAGGAAAATCCGAGAGGATGAATCGGGTTGGGAAACTATGGTACCCGAAAAGGTGGAACGCTATGTGAGAGAAAAAGGACTTTTTGGATATCCAATGCAGAAAATGGAGTTTACTTATTGATGAGCATAAAATTGATTGAACTATAAATTTAGAGGCGAAAGATCCAATGTGGAACTTTCGCCTTTTATTTTTTGCCAGCCTTAGAATACCATATTACCCATGCAAATAACTCAAAGCCACAAACTGCGCAAGGAATCCAATAAGATAACCTCCATATAAATCGGCGGGTTCATGTGCAGCGAGCAGCATGCGCGATGTACCTGATAATCCTGCAGCCAGAATTGCTAAAACCAGCACATATTCGTTTCCGGCATGACTATTTGCCATAATGATAATGACCATTGCCAAAAAACCACCCATACCCACTGTATGCATGCTGATTTTGGAGAAAAGGTTGATGATAAATGCTGTAAAAAGGCCTATTGTAGAGCCTAAAGCAAAAATGCTTAATTGTGAGGGAAGAGAAGTATTACTGACAAAATTCATGAAAATGACTATATAGAGCAGTCCGACAATTATGTAGGGCCCGATTCGGTCCATTTTATCCGACAACGCAATGTCTTTTACCAGCCCCAAGGCTTTCATCATGAAAACAGTGAGCAGGGGGACGAGACAGGAGAAAATTAATAGCCAAATGAGTTGAAGTGTATAGACTTTATCTTCAAAAACCTTAGCAGTACTCACTTTCCCAAATAAGAACGGATTGCTCCAGATCAGCAGCAGATAGGCATATATTTGCATCAGCAGCGGATGAAAAATGATGGAAATTATCAGCGCGAGTACCCTTAGTTCTTTGGGGAAAGCTTCATAATAACGTGCCTTTTTTTGTTCCTGGTAATCAATGCTTTTTTCCATAAAAATCTTGAAAGCAAATAATTTGGCAAATGATTTTTAAAATAACGGGCGGGAATTATTTTTTTCTGAATGGTTTTACCAAAGTTCCCAAAAGCAACCATCCCGTCACAAAGATAGATAATCTTCCGACCAAATCTCCGTAGAGGACAAAAAAGCTGGGATCGGCAATATTGGCACTGAATTTTCCGTTAAAGTCAAAACGGCTGCCCGAGTTCAGATATAAAGTTGCATCGCCTTTTGAAGTTAAGATTAGAATATTCATACGGTTTTCAATGGCGCGGCAGGCGATTTTCAAGGGATCAGTATTTCTGTCAGCGTCAAAACCTATCAAAAGTTTACATTTATCTGCTGAATAAAGTCTGACTGATTCGGCGTGAATAAAAGAGGAGGCATTTAGTAAACCGCAGCGGATATCGGCAAAATCTGTCAGCATAAGCGTCTGACTGCTTATGCCGCCGATACCTGAAATCCACACTGTTTTGCCCTGTATAAGCTCAGCCGAACCTTCCTTATTGATGAGGTAGGCCGTTTTTAAGGTATCATTTGATGCGTTATACCAAAAACCACTGTGTTTTGCAGCTTTTCCCAACAATGATTCCATGCCTTCAGACATGAGAACTGCCGATTTTTTGTTCTGAACAACTGTTGCCGATATAGTGTCGGATCCCTTGCCGGAAGGCCAGACTAAGGAAGCCACAATAGGTACTATAAGTACAATTGAGCCATTTATAATTGCCGAACGGCGCGTATGTGCCAATGCAGGCCAAATAATTCTGGAAATATGAATATTGATGGAGAGAATCCAGAGAGTGCCGGCGCTGACGCCCAAGAAACAGTACCATTGAATTATTAAAGGAAAGACTGCAGCAGAATAACCCAATTGCCAGGATTGTCCTATTCCAAGAAACTGACTGCTAAGCCATTCCAATGTAAGCCAACTACTCACAAATGCAACATAACCCAGTTTCTGGTTATGTCTGCTCCTGATGAGCTGATAAATTATCCAGGGCAGAGCCAAAACTGTTGTCTGCACAACGGTGAAAAGGATTGCTTGTCCTGAATTCATGTGCTGTAAATCAGCAAATACGCCGACAAACACTGCCAGGAGTGCTGAACTGAAAGCAATAACCGATGCACCGGCAATATTGGTTTTATTTATAGACCAAAACAGTGGGAGCAGGCCGGCAAAGGAAACCAGAGAAAAAACAGAGGATTGATAACTCAACCCCCAAAGTAAGCCGCTGCCAGCAATTGATGCAATTGTCAGAATAAGATCCCTGTTTTTCAAAATTTATTTCTTTTTTATGATAAAGGCGTAATAATCGAAAATTGCCTCTCTTTTAATTAATACTTTTTCAAGAGATTCGGGTTCATAGCCATTCAAAACTGCCATATAATCTTGTAAACTGTGCTGCTGCGGATGTAAAATATCTCCGGGCAAAAGTCTGAATATAGGTTTTAGGAAAGTATAGCGGTGAATATCAGTAGAGAGTATCATCTTTCCTCCGGGTTTCAAATGCGCCATGAGATTGCCAATACTTTTCTTCCAATCGGAAACATGGTTGATAGCATTGAGACAAAAAATAAGGTCATATGGTGTATTCGAATCTAAAGATTCGATAGTAGAGCTGATGAAATTAACTGTTGGGTAATGCACTTTTTTGAAAATGCTAAGTTTTGTTTCGTACTGCTCCAAAAGAGGATCCAGGGCATCAGTCTTTTGTTTGTCAAGAATAATAAAAATTCCAGCAGGACCGCACCCGGCATCCAGGCAGTTCAAGCCGTCGGGTATTACAACATTGCATTTTTTAAGAAAATCCCCCCAGTAAGTGCTTTTCCATTCCAAATAGGCATTAGGCTCTTTATTCTGAAGATAATTCTCCCACCATTTCAGTTCTGCAGTCTGAGCTATTTTCCAGCGAAATCGCATTTATGTTAAGATAAAAGATAAAAGATAAAAGATAAAAGATTAACAACCAACAACCAACAACCAACAACCAACAACCAACTTTAACTAAATACCTTTCAATCTGCTAAGATACAATCTGTTTGCAAAGTCGAAAATCTGTTTTAGTGCATTTTCCTCTTTGTTCTTCAGATCAAGGCTAAAATCCTGTGTTGTGGATTTATCACCTTTTAGGGGCCGTCTGCTATGCTGAATAATTTCTCCGACGCCATCTTTTATATTTTTTACTATCGAAATCAGTTTTTTATCCTGCACTTGACCTATTGACAGGAAGATATCCATTAAGTTGCCGGGATTGACGTAAACAGTCTGAAAATCTTTTTTCAGATTTTGTTTATGCTCTTTACTCATAGGGCGATATTTCTTATTTTGCAGTAATCGTTCTTCGTCATTGCTGATAAGCAGTAAGCCTTTATCCAACTTAACAAAAATAGATTCGTTAGACATGGGGATAAATAATTTATAGATATTTTTCTTCTCCTCTTTCAGGAAACCGGTACGGGAAACGATGCGGATAAATTTGAGCATATCCTCTTTGTTGCCATAAGAAAAACCTACTACTGCCAGCGGTGTATGTCTTTTCACCTTTTTTTCTATGAGATCATATTCGTTAGTATTCTCATTATACTCATAGTCGGTTTCAACAGATTCGGTTGTTTTAGCACCATTAATAGCGTAAAAAAAATCTCCTTTCAGGAAATTGAAGGCATCTTTTTCATCCATGAAAATTTCAAGGATGCCAAACAGATCATCCACAGATGGTTTCATGCTGCCTGCTTTTTCAGAAAGCATCTCTTTGCAACCTTCATAGACACCTTTTGGACTGAGAGTTGTAATCAAGTACATGCCCGATTTCTGGCCGTCGATATATTTCAATATTTTTTTATTGGCAGTGTTTTTTGTAGCAGATTTGGCAAATTTCATCAATTCGGGACCCATGAAACCGTATGTTTTGGAAATAATCTTCCCTTTTTCAAAGGAGACATCAGAACCGATATTGATTTCTCCGTATGAATTGATCAGAGCATCCATCATACCAACAATGAAATCGTTGGAACTTCCAATCGACAAGTTTGACTGATTTTCAATACTGAGGCGCATAATTTCCTTAGAATTAACCCACATTCCAGCATCGCGCACTGTTTTTTCCCATTCATTATAACCGCCATGACGGCTATAACTTTTAGCTTCAGACAATGAACAGATTTTGTCGATATAGCTGTCTAAAGCAAGATATAATCGTGTTTTATATTCAACGGCGATCTCCTCAGATTCCGTTGACGCATGTCTGTCTTGGTCATTATAATGTGGAGAATTTTCGACATATATATAGGTAACAAAAGCATGATCTTTTTGCCAGGCTATGCAAAGATTGTTTTGAATGACAGCAAGATATTCACCTTTAGTAAGAAGAGTTTTGTTAAAATTATCGCCAAAATATTCCTGAATCATTGCCTTAAACTTTGCCGGATTATTCAAGGGAAAAGCAACAGTCAGATATTTCTTATCTGCAGCTGTTTCAGCAAAACTGTAAAAATTGCGCAATATATTTATACCTTTATCCTGGGGATTTTTGATCAAGTTACGAATGAGTGTGCTATTCTGCAGTCCAAACATCTCAGAACCGTTTCTAGCCAATTCATCAACAATGGCAAACTCCTGTATGTTTTTCCAGCTTAGTTTCTCATCAAGTGAAGCTGAATGAAGGGTAGCTACAAACAAAGCCTCACGAGGTATGAGTTCCAGCAGATTTTTTTGGGCAAAAATTCCTGTTGTCAATAATGATAAAGCAAAGTTGAGGATTGTAATTCTGAAGCTCATGTTGATTTTTAATTTTTATTTTAATCTTAGACAAGCAAAGGTAGTCAAAAAAATAATTTTGATATAAGAAGATTTAGCTGCGATCGAAGAAACAAATTAGTATATTTTTTATTTGTTTGTTAAACAATAGTTTATTTCAAATTTTTAATTCATTCCCCGTTTTAAATTGTTGAAACATAAGAAAGTAAAAAAACAGTATCAATAGGCTTTTAGCCTAAGAAATTTAAAATATTTCTACTCCTGAAAATAAAAAATTAAAATAATTTTCGATATTTGCGCTACAAGCTTAAAAATGTTAAGATTTGTCATAGATTTGTCAGCTCTTAGAGAGTTTAAACAATTTAGAAAAGTTAAAAACTGCGTAACGTCATTTTTTTAGTGAAAAAAGTTGATTTAATTTTTTTAAAATATAAGGACTTATTTTTAATTTATATCCTAACCTAAACTTTAGAAAATCCTTTACCTTTTGTAAATTTCCATTTATTTGGATAAATTCTAAATAGCAGCTCTATTTTATAAAGATTTTGGAATTCAATTACAACATTGTAAATTTGCAACAACATAAAAAGTTGTTTTTTTGACAAAACTTTTACAAACATGATATATCGAACCTTTGTACGCAGTTTTACGCTTGCATTAATGCTTGCCCTGACCGTAAATTGGGCAAATGCACAAGACCCCAAAAAAGGGGAAGAGCTGTTCAAAAACAATTGTGCCCAATGTCACAGTAGAGACATGAAACAGGACATGACCGGTCCGGCTTTGGCAGGCGTTGAAGAACGTTGGGCAAAATTTCCCAAAAAAGAATTGTACGATTGGATTCGTAACTCATCAGGCGTGTTGGCTGATGCTTCTTATAAATCAAGTTCCTATGCTAAAGGGCTTTATGCATCGTACAAAAATACGGTGATGAATGCTTTTCCACAACTTACCGATGATGATATAAACAGCCTATTGGTATACATCAATAACATGGCGAGTTCCGGTTGTGCAGAACCTCCATGCGTTAATCCTGTCGTTGCTAATGGAACTGTTGCCGTAAATGATAAGAAAGAGGATAGCAGTGGTTCTATGGTCATTTGGGCTCTGGCTTTTGTTTTGGTTTTAGCAACAGTTCTGTTGGCGAGATACATTAATAATCTAAACCGTCTTGCTCAAAAAAGATTGGGTGAAGAACCTTCAGAAGAAAAGTCTTTCATCCAAATAATCCTTAACCCTACGGTTGTACGTATTTTGGTTTTTGCTTTGGTAATTCTTGGCGCCCATATTACTGTCAACAATGCGATTGGATTGGGGCGTCAACAAAACTACAATCCTGTACAGCCTATCAAATTCTCCCACGAATTGCACTCAGGCAAAAATGGTATAGATTGCCAATACTGCCATGATGGTGCGCGTCGTTCAAAACACGCTGTTATTCCTGCTACCAATACTTGTATGAACTGCCACACTTCAATTCAAAAGGGTCCGGAGTATGGTACTGCAGAAATATTGAAAATTTATGCAGCTTCCGGGTTTAACCCAATTTCAACAAAAACTCCTGAGTACGGACAATATTTCAAAGCAGAAGTTCCTGCCAATGCACGTCTTGATGTTTACAGAAAATGGTTGAAAGAAGCCAATAAAGATAATAAAGTAATCAGTGACAGTGAAATTAATGCTCAGCTTGCAGCTGCTAAACCAATGATTGGTAAGCCTGTAAATTGGGTAAGGATTCACAACCTGCCTGACCACGCTTATTTCAACCACGCCCAGCACGTAACTATCGGTAAAGTTGCCTGTCAGGATTGTCACGGTAAAGTAGAAGAAATGGCTATCGTTAAGCAGTACGCTCCACTCTCTATGGGATGGTGTATTAATTGTCATCGCCAAACCAAAGTTAAATTTGATGAGAATGGTTACTACAATGCAGAAACAAAAACGCATAAAATGTACGAACAGTACCACAACGAGGTCAAATCAGGTAAGCGTAACGGTGTAACTGTAGAAGAAATTGGTGGACTGGAATGTCAGAAATGCCACTACTAATAAATGTGACAGGTTGGTTTAGAATACCTGAGTCAACCTATTATCAATTTTAATAAAATATCATTTGAAAAACCAAGGGACTTCTTCCCGATATATATGATACGTTTATGAACAATCAGGAGAATATCACTAAAGTTTGGGTAGGCGTTGAAGATCTTACCCAAGACCCCGAATTCTTGAAATCACAAGAGTTGGAGTTTCCGGAATTTTCCGAGTATGAAGGTAATAATGACGGTCAAGGCCCCAGTCGCAGAGACTTTTTGAAATATGTAGGCTTCGGTATTGGAGCTGCTACTTTGGCAAGCTGTGAAATTCCGGTTAAAAAAGCAATTCCTTATCTTGTAAAACCGGAGGCAATTGTACCTGGTGTTGCAACGTATTATGCAACTACTTTTGTTAATGGTGGCGATTGTGTTCCCGTATTGGTAAAAACACGTGAAGGTCGTCCTATCAAAATTGAAGGACATCCAATGTCTTTCACCAAAGGTGGAACATCTGCGCGCTCACAGGCATCTGTATTGGATCTTTATGATACAAATCGCATCAAATCTCCCGGTAAAGTAAAATCTACTACAGGAAAAGGTAAAAAAGCTAAAAATGCCTATAGCGTAACTGAAATGAGTTGGGCT
>JBIKQC010000346.1:0-5550 GCA_044349855.1 Saprospira sp. | reverse complement strand
GTATTGTCTCGGATTTGGCCGAAGGAAGTTCTACATCCTCTACCTCTTCTTTAGATTCTGCCAGAGTGTTGTTCTGTTTAGGCCATTGAATAAGCGAAATTCCTACTGAAATAATGATCAGGACTGATGCTGCCGCTATGTAAGGAACCATTCTCATAATAATTCCTTTTCTTGCAGCGATTATTTTTCGGGGTATATTCTCTGTCCCGGAAGATGGTGAAGTCTGTTCGAGTTTTGTCTCGATACGACTCCAAAGATCACCCGAAGGGCTTTCGTCCAATTTGTGTTCATTGTCAATAAAAAGCTTGGAGATATAGTCCTCTCTGCTAATTTCGTCGATATTTTTCAAGGCTTTGTATAATTGAAGTTTTGTATAATTTGATCGATGGGGTATTGTTTAATTTTATTGTGTCTTATAGTTGAATTAAGCTTCAGCATTTCCGCCCGTTCTAATAACGGCTGCCTGTTCCACTAAATCTCTCAAACGCTTTTTAGCAAGAATTAATTGAGATTTGGAGGTATTGATACTGATACCAAGCATGTCGGCAATTTCCTTGTGTTTGAATCCTTCCAATACATACAAGTTAAAAACGGTACGATAGCCTGTAGGCAACTGTTCCAGCAAAAGCAAAATTTCATTGGCCGAAAGTTCATCTTCAATAGTAACATGAACAGCCTGTACAGGCACTTCAGTAATGTCTATATGCTCGTTAAATCTATAATTTTTGCGGAGAAACATCAAAGCTTCATTAATAACTACACGACGAATCCAGCCTTCAAAACTGCCCTGGCCAGAGTATAGATCGATTTTCTGAAAAATTTTACAGAATGCCTCGACCATTACTTCTTCTGCATTTTCTATGGTTTTAACATAGCGTTTGCATACTCCAAACATTTTTGAAGAAAATTTATCGTAAAGGGCTTTCTGAGCTCGTCTTTCGCCTTTCCTGCATCCTTCTAAGAGTTCCTGTTCGCTCAAAATCAACTATAGCTAATTGGTTGAGAATGTTGTGTATGTGTGTTTTGAAAATTCGAAATACTGTAAAATTCCGAATGCTAAAAAAATAGATGCTTTGATCTTCATTTTTGGTGTGTGATTAAGAAATAAATTCTAAAAAATGTTTAGCAATTGAATTTCAATCAGATAAAAATCAACCCATCTAACTTTAAACTTTGAGCACAATATAGTAAATTTCTAAAAAAGTACAAAGCAATAACAGACTAACTATACATTTGCATTAAGTTAATGGCAGCGCCCTTTCTTTAACGAAACATTTAGTTGAAAATCATAGGCTAAGCACATTAAGTTATAACTAAAAAGTTAAGTGTATTTAATTTAAAAATTAACAAAAAATAATTTTCAAAATAACAAGAATGGCCTAAAGTTTGTAATTTTGCGATCAAATCTGCAATTTTTATTTTTTAAAAATTGTTATCGTCTAAATTAAAAAAAATATTTAATTCACATCTTACATTCTTAAGGTACTAAACCATTAGAGTTGTATTGAAAATCAAAAAACAAAACATGAAAACAAATCGTTTTTCATTTCTGATGCTTGCAGCTGTTGCTATGTTAACACTATTTTCTGCCTCATGCGGCAACAAACAAGGTGATTCCGCGTTCGGCGTCACTAACGTTCTGAAAAGAATCCCTGCTGATGCTGTTGGTATTGCTGTGGTCAATGTAGGTCAGTTGATGAATAAATTGGACTATGAAGATTTCAAAAAATCTGAGATTTTCAAAAGAATGATGTCAGAAGCCAAAGATGATATGGCAAAACAAATTTTGGAAAATCCCGAATCTTCAGGAATTGCTACAAATGGTCAATTCTGTATGTATGTTGATGTAAAGGGCAAAGAAGACTTTACTGTCGGCATTTTACTCCCTATCAAAAACGTAAAAGACCTCGAAGCTGTTTTTGAAAAATCAGCAAAATCAAAAGAAGATTCTCCTTTCAAAAAAATTGAGGATGCCAAAGAATTTAAATTCATTGAACGCAAAGAAGATGATATGAATATCGGTATCGGCTGGGATAAGAAAATGGTTGTAATGATCGTTTCTTCAAAAGCAGGTGCTAAAGATGTTTTGGCTAATGTCTTCGATTCAAAACGCAAAGAGAGCATTTTAACCAATAAAAACTTCAAAGCTGACAAAGCAGAAGGTCATGATGTAATGCTTTGGGTTCAGTCTGACCCCATCGTGAAAATGTTGAAAGATGATGAGAGCGTGTCTACTATGATCAAACAGATTTCCTTCCTTGGTCTTACAGAAAAATCACTTGACGGCAACACTGTAGCTATGTACTATGACTTCAAAAAAGGTGAAATGGAGTCAGGCATTTCCTATAAAATGAATCCTGATATTGAGAAAGAGTATGGTATCATCTTCAAAAAGAAAATCGAAACAGACTTCTCTGCTTATTTTCCTAAAAAACACCTCAATGCGCTCACTATGATGGGACTTGATATGAAAGGTGTTCAAAAAGTATTGAAAAACCGTAGCCTCGACGGCATGGCTGACAGCTATCTGAGCAGCATGGGACTCACTTTGGAAGAAATCGCTAAAGGTTTTAAAGGCGAGGTTGCATTTGCTTCATATGCCGATCCGGCTGCAACTGATGCTTTGAAAGCTCAAAAAATGGTAGTAGCTATCTCTTTTGACAAAGCAGAACTTTTCGAAAAGCTGATGACTGCAAGTAAAGAATTGGGCGCAGGTGAAATCAAAAAAAGCGGCAACCGTTATATGAGTGCTGCAAGCAAAGATGTTCAGGCTATCTTTAAAAATAATGTTTTCATCGTTTCTAACGACCTCAGTATTTTGGATAAAATCGAAGCCGGCGGATACAAAGGTGACGAGGCTGTAGAAAAGCAATACTATGCCGATATGTCTAAAGGTTGGATGAGCGGTCATGTTGACTATGGTCAACTGCTTTCTTCACTAGAATCTATGCCAATTGGTACAATGGGCATCCCTGCTATGTCCAATGTTTTCAAAATGTTGAGCAAATACAACGAACTTGTTGCTACAACCGGCGTTATTTCTACTGAAGATGCTAAAGTTATGATCACTTTGAAAAACAAAGATGATAACAGTCTCAAAGTACTTTCTAAATTAGTCAATAAACTCTATTTGGATCGCGATAACATCAAGAATGAAATGGAAAAAGCTGAAGAAGAAGACGATAAAGACAAAAAAACAATGTAATTCATAAAACATTGATATTAAAAGCCTCCGTTGCAGCAATGCAGCGGAGGCTTTTTCTTTTAAGGAACCTAACCTGTATGTGAGCAAAAAAACAGTCAGAAGAATTATTATCCTGCTGACTGTCATGCTTACTAATTATTGAGAACTCAAAGTTATTTACTTTCTAAATATTTATAAAAACTCCTGCTCTATCTTTGAACCAGTATAAATCGGTGTCCAACCGCTGGGATCAATAAAAATGCGGATTGTTTTCACAAAAGGGTTGTGTTCACCTGCATCGAACCAATGTTTTGTATTGGCCGGAACGGAAATAAGGTCACCTGCTTGAAGCAGTACATTGAAAACCGGAGTTTTTCCATCTTCAACATTGAACCAGAAATAACCCTGACCGTCTACAAAGAAACGTACTTCGTCTTCTGTGTGCGTATGCTCACTTAAAAACTTGGCACGGACGGCCTCATAGCTAGGTGTTGCAGAATTGATATTGATAACATCGGCCACATGGTAACCGTTCATTTCCATATATGGCTTCAGTACATATTCATAGGCCTTCAGAATGGTCTCCTGATCGGCATCGTCAGAAAATTCAACTTCTGCTCTCCATTGGTCGAAATGTACGCCGAGTTCAGTCAAAAAGGCTCTGATTTGATTAGGGTCAGAAATACTGCGGTTTTGGGAGGGGATAGAAAGTATTGCCATTGTTAATTTGAGAATTTGAGGATTTGAAAATTTGAAAATTGGGCGCAAGTAGAAGAATACTTAGTATTTAATTTGAAAAGTGGGAACAGATAAAATTATGAAAAATATAATTTATATAATTTATATAATTTATATAATTTATAAAAAATCTGACTTCTTTTTAAATCACTTCAAGTACTGTTCTAAAAGCCACAAACTTATCCTTGTATCGGTCGGCATGTGCCTTTTGCAAATACGGAGCATGCAATCCGGTATATTTCTGCAATGCAGACATATCCGAGCAAGTGTATTGAAAAGAATAGGTAACGCCGTCTTCTTCATCCTGCAGCAGTACTTTTGCCAGACGATGTTCCAAAAACAGGCCACTTCCCATTACTTCGGGTATATGTATTTCTCTCATCCACTGCAGCCATTCATCATGGACTTCATGGTCAATTTTTACGGTAACGTTGTATAGTATCATAATTTTAGATTATCAGATTATCAGAAGGCAGATTATCAGAAGGCAGAATAATCTGACAATCTGAGATCTGAGGATCTGACAATCTATTAAGAATATTTCTCCAACTCCAACTCAGCACTCTCCCACTCTGCCATAGCAGCTTCCAGTTCTTTTTTGTTGACTTCGTACTGGTTAACTGCTTTTTGGTACTCTGCAGTTCCGAATTTCTCGGTAATGCCCATGATCATTTCCAATTTTGACTGATCTTCTTCCAAACGGTTGATTTTCTTTTCAGCATTCTGAATATTTTTTTTAACCCGTTTGATTTGCTCCTGATTCTCGTTGCTATTGGCATCGAGTTTAGGGGTGGTTGTCGTTGTCGTATTGGAATTGGTTTGCAAAAAAGTATTCAATCCGGATTTTCCGAGACTCACATCCCGGAGTGTACCGTACTGACGTTTCTCGAGGAAGTACTGCAGGTCACCCAAATAAGTAATCAGATTTCTATTGGCAAATTCAATTACCTTATCAGTCATACCGTCCAAGAAGTCACGGTCGTGAGAAACCACAATCAGCGTACCGTCATACTCAAAAAGCGCTTGTTTCAAAATTGCTTTCGACAACATGTCCAGGTGATTGGTCGGCTCATCCATTACCAATAAATTGATTGGATGCAGCAGCATACAGGCCATAGCCAGACGTGCACGTTCACCTCCCGAAAGTACCGATACTTTTTTATCGACATCCTCCCCTCTAAACAAAAAAGAACCGAGGATGTTGCGCAGTCTTGGACGCAATTCAAAGGGAGAATTTATCTCCATAGTCTCCAAAACAGTCATTTTAGGATCCAGAGCCTCTGCCTGATTTTGTGCATAATAGCCCAAAAAGACATTATGCCCCAATTCCACCACACCGCCAGATGGGAGAATATCACCAACAATCAGCTTGATAAGGGTTGATTTACCTTCGCCATTTTTACCCATGAAGGCAATACGCTCCCCACGAATGACGTCCAGATCTATATCTTGCAAAATGACAGAATCACCATATTTTTTGGTGAGATTTTCAACCTTAATAGCTACTTCACCGGAACGAGGAGAGGGTGGAAATTGAAAACGCATACGGCTGTTATCAGTAGTTTCCATCTCGATCCGCTCCATACGATCTAATTCTTTGATAAGAGATTGTGCCATTTTAGCTTTAT
>JBIKQC010000016.1:0-20016 GCA_044349855.1 Saprospira sp. | reverse complement strand
AGGTTGCCCCGACAAGAGCAACCTTTATATAAATACCACTAATTATTTTATTCAATCACCACTTTGCGGTTTTCAACACCTTTGTCAGTTGTGATCTGAATCATGTAAACACCTTGTGAGAGTTCGATTACAGCAAGAGTTGAGAAGTTGCCGTTCACATTATTCAACTGTTTTACCAATTGACCGCCGATGTTGTACATCATGATTGTTTCAATCTGTGCATTTTCTGTGCGGACATTTACCTGATCTTTAGCTGGATTGGGGAAGACGGCAACTGAATAGCTATTGTTAGTTTCAATCGCAGTATTTGTACTTACTGTAATAACCGCAGTAGTAGGATTTGTACCGATTTCAGTATTAGTATTATTGATGAGACGAATGTTAGTAATATCGACCTCCATTGTGCGAGTAGTACTGCTACGGAGAATATCATCTCTAATTGTAAAGTTAAACTTACCTATTTCTCCAAAACCACTGTTGTTCAATCTATCTCTTCTTGCAACAGCGACCTCTATTTTACCCAATTGGCTGAAGTCATATTGAATGTCCAAAAGATTGGTTCCTAACCAACTGTTTATATAATCAACACTTACGGAACCTGCTTCCACAATAGTATGATCATAATTTATTGTGAATGCTACACCGTATACGTCAGATGCTATGTCAGGTGCAGTTCCCAGATTGATTGGCAAACTCAGGCGGTCACCTTCATTGGCTGTAGCAGAAGGAATGAAAAATGGAATATTTCCGGTCATCGAACTATTGCCTCTGTAGTAATTGCTACCATAGTTCTGCTGAATAGCAGTAAGGTCATTTTGGTTGATAATGCCATCGCCATTACAATCGATATGCTTGTAGTTAGGTAATCCCGCAACCGGATTAACGGTTGACCAGTCGCTTGAAGCTTGACCTGTCCAGCTGATGTTGGCATTTGGTCTGGTTAAGCCCGATTCGCCATGTGTCAAAGCTATAGGAAGTAAATCCCAGTTATTGACAGTTGTATTGTCATCGGCATCGCCCGGCCATACGCAACCCTGTGATGTTCCAACGATGGCAGTTATGGTATAAGAACTACCAGTATTATTAGAGACATTGGCCACATAAACTCCTGCACAAAGATTGGTTCTTATGATGTTTGCTCCTCCTGTAGGTGCACCACTTACAGTTTGAGTGAAACCATCATTCCAGCTTACAGTAAAAATGTTATTAGGTGTAGCGTTGGGAAAATTTATCACTATAGAACCTGTACAGCTGCTGTCGCAACCACTACCAATAGTTTGAACAGTGTAATTTGTATTGTTAGAGCCTCCACAAGGGCCATTTGTCCATGAAGTAACACCGGCATAATTCTGAGCAATACATGAGTTGTTATATGTAACACCATTGCATCCACAAACCGGTGCATAAACTGTAGGGCAGGAAGCGCCCGGATTGATTAAACTTGAGTCGGTGCAATTTGTAGTGTTTTGACCATTGCAACCCACAAAGAAACTATGCTGATAGGCATTTTGAAGCGCATCGTAAATAGTTATAGTGTAAGTTGTATTTGGGCAAAGACCAGTGATCAGTCCACTGTAAGTATTGTTCTGCCATACGATTGTGTAGGGTTGAGGTGCAATTGTGCCATTGGCAAGAACAATCTGATTGAGACTGTAGAAACCGGTACAAGCGCCATTGCAATTCAAGCTTGGGCCAACTGAATCCAAAATAGCGTAGTTTCCTTGGCCGCCACCACAAAAGTTAAAGCTATCGAGTACATTGACTATAACTGCACAAGTATCTATTAAAGCATTTACAGTACCGGCATTATTTCCATTGGATACAACCAGGTAAAATACATGAGAACCAAGCATTGAACAGTTGAAAGTATAGGCCGATTGGTAATTACCGTTTGAATCCTGTAACCACATAGCATTGCTGTTGCTGCTGCCATTATTAAGCATTTGTGGAGTTAATACAGCAAAACCACTTTGATTTATATTCAAATTAAGTGAACCTAGGCAGTTTGCCTGTGGTGCAGTTGTATTACCAGATCCGCAAGAGTTATTTGCATCAACAATATTAATTAGGGTATTGCATGTACTGGTTTGAACATTGCCATTGCTGTCGATTCTTACTACTGCCAATGTAATAGTATCAAGACCAACATTTGAACAATTGTAAGTTATTGAATTTACATAGTTGTTCCCATCGAGCAGGTAAACCTGTCCGCCTGTACTACCAGCATCAATTTGAGAAGCATTTACTGTAACGGTTCCATTTTGACCAAGTAAAAAAGTAAGTGAATTCGTGCAGAGCGCATTTGGTGTACTTGTACTGCAAACATTGTTAGAGTCAAGTACTGTTATCAATGATGTACAGGTATCCTGCTGTCCTTGAGCATTTGAGACATACAAAACCAATGTATTTGTTCCCAAATTACTACAGTCGAAAAAGGAAGTACTTTGAAAAAATCCGCCATTTAGGAATAAAAAGCTGCTTGCATTAAGAGAGCCATTGTTGAGCTGTTGAGCGCTTACAGAGGCATTTCCCGTATTGTTTAAATTTATACTAATGTTTCCGCAATTTGCCACAGGAGCAGCGCTAGAGCAATTGTTGTTATTATCTACAATATTTACAGTTGTGGTACAGGAACTGCTATTTCCATTATTATCAATCGCTGTGTAAGTAGCAGTGTTTTGTCCAAGGTTGTTGCAGGAATAGGTGTGTACATTCGAGCCGTTAATCAGTAAGTTCTGAATACCGCAGATATCGTTTGCTGTTCCAATTTGATTGGCAAAAATAATCGCTGCTCCATTTGTGCCTATTGAAGCTGTTATCGTGCCTGAACAAGTTACATTAGGTCTGAGAGTGTCCAAAACAGTTACAACAGCAGTACAAGTATCCTGGTTTCCTAGGGTATCGGCAACATAAAGAATAAGATTATTAGTGCCGACATTAGCACAATTTAAGGTAACAATGTTCTGAAATGCACCTCCGAACAGGATGTTGTAACTACTTGCACCTATAGAGCCGTTATTGAGTTGGGTAGCACTTACACCTGCTACGCCATTTGGACTGAGGTAAAGTGTAAGATTTCGGCAGTTGGCGATAGGAGATGAAGTATTGTTACAATAATTGCTTGAATCGATAACATTGACAATACTTGTGCAAGTATCTGAAGTTCCAAGGGAATCGTAAGCATACAAAATTACAGTATGCTGCCCAAGACTATTACAGTTAAAGGTTACCGTGTTTTGAAATGCCAAATTGTACACCATGTTGTAAGATGTTGCATTCAAGGAGCCATTATTTAACTGCGAAGCGTTTAGGGTGGCAACTCCATTAGGGTTAATCAACAAGTTTAGATTTCGACAGTTGGCAACTGGCTGCGCATAGCTTTTGAAAGCTGCCATCAGAAACAGTGAGAAAACTGCAAGTCGGAGATTTAAAAATAATGTTCTCATAGGATTTTAAATTTATTTTGTTTTCAATTAAATGTGCTTGACCTTATTTCACATTACAAAAGTGAGGCAAAAATAAGGAGCCAACAAATTCAATTTTTTGATGTTTTTATTTAAATTTACAGTATGAATATTATTATAGTGATGATATTCAATTAAATAAGTAATTTTTATTTTAGTAAAATTTATTTTTATTAGGCAAATGTTAGATAATAAACTTTTAAAATTATTTAAAACACTCAACCCAAAAGAGCTAATTCTTTTCGAAGACTTTGTAAAATCGCCTTATTTTAATTCTCATAAACAGGTAATTTCCCTTTTTGAGTACTTGAAAAAATATGCCCCCGATTTTGATAACTCAAAAAAGCTTGAAAAAAGCTATGTCTATACACAGCTATATAAATCAAAAGCTTATGATGATAATTTTTTTGCAAGTATCATATCAAAGTTATTAAAATTATTGGAAGATTTTCTTGCCTATGAAGCATTTAGTGAAAAAACCGGGGAAAAAGAACTACTTACTTTAAGATGTATTCGTAAAAGAAAGCTCGAAAAACATTTTAAATCTTATGAAAAGATAATAGAAAAGCAGATTTCAGAAACTGCAAAGCAGCATTCCGATAGCAATTATTTTTCAATGTTATTTGCCGAAGAGCAAGATAAATGGTTTATCGAAGGGGGTGGGAGAGTGCATCATTTTGCACTTCAAAAACAATCGGATGAACTCGACAGCTACTATTTGATTGAAAAACTAAAGATTGCTTGTGATATGTTGAACCGAAACAGGGTAAGTAATGCGACATACGAATGCAAATGGATAGATGAAATTTATAAAATTGCAGCGACTAGAATAATAGAAAATGAAAATATTTTATTGCTTGCTTATCGACATACCTATGCAATGTTATTAGAAATTTCTGAAGGAAAATATCGTGACCTTAAACAACTTCTAGAAAATAATCTCAAGATAATTTCAAGTGATGATCTAAAAAGCCTGTATGGTTACGCTTTGAATTTCTGTATAGGAATGGTTAATAGTGGAAAGTTAGTATACTTTTCGGAAATTCTTGTCTTATACAAATCGATGCTAAATGAAAACTTATTATTCATAGAAAATTACCTCCCGGCCTGGGAATATAAAAATATTGTAACGGCGGCATTGCGAAGCAATGAAATACAATGGGCAGAGAATTTCCTTGAAAGTTATAAATCTAAAATTGAGCCTTCACAACAGGAAAATGCATACACCTACAACATGGCTTCATTTTTATTTGAATGCAGCAGGTATAAGGAAGCTCTGAGATTATTGCATAATGTTGCTTTTGTAAATCCTACCTATCATATTGGAGCAAAAATCATTCAGATAAAAATATTTACCGAATCGGGCGATTGGGACATAGCGCTTTCTTCGCTTGATGCTTTTGCGGGGTATTTGCGTAGAAATAAAGAAATAGCGGAATATCAAAAAAAATCGAATCTGAATTTTATTTCTGCTTGCAGGTCACTTGTTCAGTTGGTTTCTAAATCAGAGTGGCAGGCCGATGAAAAATTAATATCCTTGAAGAATGCCTATAAAACTAAATTGGATAACCTGAAACCACTGCCATCGGGCGATTGGCTGCAAGGTGTATACGATAAGCGCTTTGTTTAATTTTGTTTAAACAGTTTTTTAGTTGTCCCGAAAAATATATTTCTGTAATTTTAACTTTTTGAAAAATGTTAAATTGTTTTAAAACGCTATTAAGGCATATTTTTTGAAACCGATTAAACCGTAAGGTAAAGAATAAGTCTAAAAAAAACAGGTTTACTTTTACAGTTACCAAGAACATACCTGTGCTGTATTTTTATTATTTCACTTTAATTTCTTTTGGGTATATGAGAATCAATGGTTTTCGACAAATGTCCCTTGCTGTGATTACCTTGGCTTTTTTGTCTTCCTGTAAGGTGACAAGGATAACAGAGGTGCACAATCATTACGGAAACAGCAGTGCTGAGGTTCCGATTACAAAGCCTATTGAAGATCCGGTAAAGGATGTAATTGAGGATCCTGTTTATTATGATAAGCCAATAGTTTATAAGGGTCAACCCGCAAATAATAATACTGTTAATAACGATCCTGACAATTATGTTTTTGACGAAACTACAGTAGATGACTACGATTATTACTATTCAGCCAGAATAAGACGTTTCCACAGACCATATCGTGGATTCAATTATTACAGCAATGTTTATACAGATTATTATTACTATGATCCCTATTATTCAGGAACCACAATTTATGTGGTAAATGATTATTGGGGGCCACGCCGCAACTTTTGGAATTGGAGCGGCCCTTATGCTTATGTCGGTACAGGCTGGGGTTGGGGAGCAGGCTGGCACAGCGGTTGGGGTGCTTATTGGGGCCCGGGCCAATACTATGGTTGGAATTGCAGACCAAATTGGCATCATTATCATTATCATAATCATTGGGGAAATAACTGGGGTTGGAATCATGGGTACGGACATGGTTATAACAATGGCTATTGGGCAGGTTATTACAATGGATACCATGACGGTTTTCATGGTGGTTGGTGGAGAAGTGCAGCCAATCCAGGAACAATATCACCTGACAGGGATTCTTATAATGGCCGTCATGGTCGTACAGGTGGCAGATTGGCTTCTAATGAATCGCCGACGGTTTTGGGTAATGTAAGAACTTCAGATCCTAACCCAACCATAGGAAATACTAACGTAAATGTTAGACCTACTGCTACCTCAAATAACGGGTCAATTGATGCAGCTACAAATTCTGTACGAGGTTCCGGAAACAGCAATAACGGCATCGGAACTGCAGATCCCGGCAGAAATTCTGGCATTGCAAATACAAATCCCTCCGGAACAGGTAATCCGACAAGAGGCAATGAGCCTGTGATAAGCAGTAATAATGATGGGAGAACAACTGCTCCGACTGTGCAGCCAAATGGAAATGTACGCACAGCGCCAAATAACAATGGTATCAGTACCAATCCCGGCCGGACAGAAGCGCCCCAAATAAGAAATAACAATGTCGTCAGACCTGACGATACCTACAGTAACGGCAGACCTGATAGCAGACCTGATAGCAGACCTGATAATCGTGTAAATCAGGGCAATCTTCATAATAATGCTGACAGAAATGCTGACAATAATGCTGACAGAAATGCTGACAGAAATGCTGACAAAAATGCTAACTCAAGATCTAATAATTCGATTGTCAGACCTTCAGAAAATAACCGTTCCAACAGCTATTCTGCTCCGCGGACTGAGTATAGAAGCAGTGCCCCTCAAAATTCCGGCAGAAGTACAGGCGGTCATTCCGGTTACAACAGTCATTCCGGTTTTGGCTCCTCGGGAGGAAGATCATCAGGAGGTTTCAATAGTGGTATTAGAGGCAGATAAAATATTTGGTCTAAAGTCATAGCGATGACTTTATCGCGATATGTGATGGATTGAATCGTTTTGCCCCCTATTATTACCTCAATATTACAGCAGTTAAACAATCAAACAGGTCACACCTACGGGGCTTTTTTTTCATCTTATTCTATTATAGCTAAGAACATTTGACTCCTACGGAGCCATTTTTCGCTCAAGAGGAGCGACCTGACGAAGATCATTTTCAAAAATGCTGTCTTGCTTTGCGTTAAATTTATTAAATAGTAACTTTGCATTTAACAAGTGACTAGATGCTAAAGATATGTCAGAAAAAAGTATTGAACAATATATTTCTAATAAAATCCCAAGGGTAAGTAGCGGTAAAAACCGTGATGATATTTTTGAATTGCTCAAATCATACGATTTTACTGATATTCAACATATATTTATAGTTGATTCTCAAAACAGATTGGATGGATTTATTGATCTGAAAGTACTTTTTAAGTCCAAATCAACTGCATTGACAGAACAGCTGATGCAGCCCTGTCACTGTATCAGCATTGAAAGTACTCTTGAATATGCTGCCAATCATTCCATAGGTAAAAGTATGGATTTTGTGCCGGTGATTGATGAAATGGGTATATTTTTGGGTATTATTCCCACTCAAACTTTAATTGAAATACTCAGAAGGGAACATATTCAGGATATGGATCGCATTGCAGGTATTCAGCGCGGAATAGACAATGCTGGCGAAGCTTTGTTGGAACCATCTTTCACTAGAGTAGGGCATAGGTTGCCTTGGCTTTTGGTAGGTCTTGTAGGTTCTTTTTTGACAACATTTATTATGGCTAAATACGAGGATACATTGAACAGTAATATATCTTTGGCTTTTTTTATACCCGGAATAGTGTATTTAGCTGATGCAATTGGTACTCAGACAGAAACCATTGTCATAAGAGGACTTTCTCTCAGTTGGACAAATTTCTTAAGCATACTTAAAAAGGAAATGCTGACCGGTTGGCTCATTGGACTCATATTGGGGCTGATCAGTTTGCCTATTGCCATATTAGGCGGCTTTGGATTGGATGTTGCTGTCATAGTGTCACTTAGTGTTATGGTCGCAGGTACAATAGCAACAACAATAGGACTTTTACTGCCTTGGTCACTGCAGAAATTAGGTGTAGATCCTGCTTTTGGATCAGGTCCTTTGGCAACTATTGTTCAGGATATACTGAGTATAATGGTTTATCTAATGTTGGCTTACAGCCTTTTAGGTGCTTTTAACTGATTTAATGATACCTTTGCAGCCTCAATTAGGAAATTAGATAAAAATTTTGAGTATTTGTAAAAGTCAATTTTCAAACAGAAACATCAACAGAAACATCAACTAAAACATGAAAATTAAAACCCTATTATTGTTTTTATTTCTCATTCTTGGTATAAAACAAACTGCATTGGCAGACTCTCCGCTTACTTCAACTGCCATCAGCGAAGCTTATGCTACTGAAAAAATGGTTATTGCTGCAGGTAAAACAGAAGGCGTACTGACTAAAGAACTAATGAAATTTTTAAACAGCAAATCAAGTCCAATTGCTGTTAAGATTGCTGTTATAAATAAACTAGGTTGGAGTTTTGAAGGCCAAAACAATGCGGGCATATTTTGGGAATATTTACAAAAAAACAACAAATACAAAGATGAGGCAGATTTTTTAAAGAAAGCCGATGCTGATCTCCTGATATGTTATGCCTATATGAAAGCTCTGGATAATTATTTTGATGTGAATGATGCGTTAAAAATTGCACAAGAGGCAGTATCCAAAGACAAGAAAAAAAGTTATGCCGTCAACATTATCGCTGCCCTGATAGAAGCCCAAAAAGCTATGGATACTGATTGGTGTGAGGTTTACAAAACCACTGACAAACTACGCAATGAAAAGAGTTTGGTCAAAGACTTAAATGAAAATGCAATTTTCATAATATTTGAATACATGGATCTTTACAAGGATCACTGCAATTAGGCTTTATCTATCATATAATTATTTAAACGCCCTTTGGGGCGTTTTTCTTTAGTTCCGATTATCTTGACTGCATTTAGCATAATATTTTATGGCAATATCTATATTGCTCTTTGCGCTTTGTCGCTAAGCCTTCAGTCAGCTTTATTTCTGGATGGCCTTATTAACTATTTTCTATTGGCAGAAATATTCTTCGCTACATTATCTGTTTATAGTATTCATCGACTTATAGGCCTAAAAAAAATTAAAAATAATGGGTTGAATGAACGTTTTATCATTATTCAAAAACAACAGAAATTGTTGCTTTGTTTTTCAATATTTGCCGCTGCTGCCGCCTTGCTTTTTTTCTTTTACCTCAAATTTAATACCCGACTGGCACTGATCCTGTCAGCCTTGCCTTCATTGGGGTATATCATGCCCCTGCTTGGCAATAAAAGACTCAGAGATATTCCATATTTAAAAATTTTCCTGATAGCTGCTGTTTGGTCATTTGTGACTGTTTTTTTACCCTGGTTGGAATCGGGCAGAGCTATTTCGGGTTTGTTGATTTCACTCATTTTAGAGAGGGCGACTTTTGTTTTTGCGATTACAATACCCTTTGATATCCGTGATATGGAAATTGAAAAAAACTTGGGTGTAAATACAATTCCATCTGCAATTGGAATAAAAAAAAGTTTGATTTTATCTGTCTCAATGCTTATAGTCTGGGCTATTTCAGTCTTTTTGATCTATCCTTATATATTTGCGCTGACTATGATGGTAGTTTTTGTCATCAGTATTTTTTTGGTTTTGGGAACAGCTCAACAAAGGCCTGATTATTATTATACTGCTTTTTTGGATGGGACACTTTTATTGCACGGTGTATTGGGTTCTCTGTCAATTATTTTTAGTAATGTATAAATGTTTCATGTTCTGTTAAAATCCTGTATGAAGCCGAAGGTCTTGCGGTTGGTTTTGAAAACAGGACAATTCAAAAAAAGACTGCCTGCTTTAGCAGACAGTCTTCACTTAAATAACCCATGAAAAACTTGAATCTTTTTTATTTGTCCGAAACATAGCCTTGTCGGGATAAATAGTCAAATCTATTATACGCAATCGGCGCTTTTCCGTTATTTTATACTTCCGTTTCCAAATAAATTTAGCACTAAAAAGAACGGCGGCTATTCCCAAGGCTGCACCACCCACAATAAGCGTTATTGGGCCCACCATCGGACTTGCAACGATCAGACCATAGATTGCATAGGCAGTCCAGCTGATACCAAAAGTGCCGATCATGGAGGCCAAACTCAAAGCGGCTGCTTTTACAGCTCTTTTCAGAAAAAAAAGTTTGGTAATTCTCGATACAGGTATTCGAATCTCATCAAAAATAATTTCCTGTTTCACCGGATCCAGATCACTGATTTTAAACTGATACCATTCCGATTTGCCGTCGAGTTGAAACTGCAGTACTTCCCCTATTTCAAATCTAACCCTCCCACCAAATTTGTCGATATCCATTTGCAGAAGTTTCTGCGCAGCACAAATCGGCAAAACAGAAAGGAACAATATCATTATGCGCAATAAAAGCTGCATATCACTAATTCTTTAGTTGTTAAACGCCACGCAACGCAATTTGGTTTGTAGGAATTGATTTTTGTTTCGGGAAAATGATTTTTCAATTTTTCCAAAGAGTATTTCCCTGTAAATTAAGTATTTTATTCATCAATAATGGTTTTGGGATCTCTGTCAATCTGAGCAATTCGTTAAAATAAGCTCGGATCGGATTTTTACTTAGATCAAGATTTTTCGTTCTTACAAGTAGAAGGAGTTTTGGCACAAAAGTTTAATTGTTAATGCCAGATAGCTCAATTTATACCGAAATTCTTGAAAGATCCGGATTTAATGTGATGTGCTTTTCCCAAAAAGAAAGTAGATAATTATTAAGCGTCTTTTCCTTTTTGGGACATATTAACACATAAAAAATTGATTTATAATCCTATACCTGAAGCAACTGTTCTGTATCTTCCTCTATCTGTCTTAGTTTATTCCGACAATGTTCGATTAGAAAACGCGCACGTTGTGCATGATCGGTAATCACATCTAGACTGACAGCCTGATTTTCGATATTTTCCAGTATTTTTTGAAGTTCATCCAGTGCAGCTTCATAGGTTGCAGGTAAATTCTGATGCATGTTGTTTGTTTTAATAATTCAACTTCACGAAATTAGAACAATTTTTAATAAAATTTGATTTTTAGCCTTAGTGATTGCAATTGGTTGCGCATAAAAAATCAGATATTGCATTCAAATAATTATTTTCAAAATAGCTACTAATGCTTCGCATAAGCCAACTAAATATTGGATTCAAAAATCGGCCATTGTTGAAAAGTGCCTTTTCAGATAATTTTGAAAGGGGCAGTTTCATTGCTGTTATAGGACGAAACGGCAGTGGGAAAAGTACTTTCCTAAGACATCTTGCTGGTTTGAGCAGCCCACTATCCGGGCAGATATTTCTGGATGATATTGAATACAGGGATTACAGCTCACTCAGTCTTGCTAAAAAATTGAGTTGGGTTGGCACAGAAAGATTGTTATACAATTATTTGAGTATTGAAGAAATGGTTTCATTGGGCAGGCATCCGCATCTTGGTTTTGGCGGACAATTGAATTCAAAAGATAAAGAAATTGTGGTTGATGCTATTAAAAAAATGGGCATTGAGCATCTTTCCAAAAAATTACTGTCCGAATGTAGCGATGGGGAAAAGCAGTCAGCTGTTTTGGCAAGGGCGTTTGCGCAGGACAGTTCGGTAATTCTCTTGGATGAAATTACAGCACATTTAGACTTTGTGCATCGCCACAAAAGTTTTACCCTGCTTAAAAACCTTGCTCATCATGATAGAAAACTAATCATGCTCGCTACGCATGAAATTGACCTTTCCTTGAGATATTGCGATGAACTTTTGGTACTTCATAATGGTGTTTTTAACCGGGTAAAGCCGGCTGGCATACAAAATTCAAATTTTTTGGATGATATTTTTGAAGGATTTCTGAAATATTGACGAAAGAAAAAAACTGTTAAAAGTGCTGAAAATGTTAAAGTCAAAATAAAATATTTTGATTATTCAACATTCAAACGCAACTTACATTTTTTTGATGAGCTCGAACGCAATAAAATCAGTACCCGTTATAAAAATGACATTTTACCGATCAAAGTTCCTGTCAAAACTGAAAAAAAGAATCATACAAATTAGAAATATTTTAAGTTAATAAAGACAGTTTTAGGGTTATTAAATGTGAGGTCGGAGTTATGCAAATGTGTAGCTCCGATTTTTTTATTTTTAGCTAAATACGTATTCTATTTCATCTTCAGAATCTGTTGTATTTATAAAATTGAGCCTCTCCAAAAGTTTTATGGCTTTTATATTTTTCTTATCAGTGATTGCTTTTATCTGATCCAAGTCCATTTTGTTCAGGCCAAAGTCTATTGCCAATTTTAAAGCCGGAAACATTAATCCCTTTCCTCTGTATTCCGCTAATAAAACACAGCCTAATTCACCTGCTCCATTTTCAAAACCGCGATAATAACCGCAGGTTCCCACGATTTTATTTGTTGAATTGTCAACAATACACCAATGAATGGAATTTCCTTCGAGGTAATCCCTGTCAATCCGATCTTGCATCTCAGCTGCTTCAGCTGCATTTTTTGCCTGCACTGCATCGTAGTAGGATATTTCTATAATATGCTGAATGTCATCAGATCCAATCTCTCTAATTGTTATTTTTTCATTGGATAGACTAGGGAATATTTTAAATGGTGGGCGCATTTTGCTTTAATATTTGAAGTATCAGAAGATGAATTTTAAAGGCAGAAAGCTTTATGAAAACTGCTTTTTGCCAAAAAGTAATTGCTTTTTGATATTAGTAAATCAGAATTGTTATTTTTACAATGATAATAAATTTTTCTATCAATACATTTAATGTTAAAAATGTTTATCAAGAAACATGATGAAGCCTCTGAATTTGAGGCTGGTGATCTGACGATACTTCGGGAATTAGTACATCCTGTAAACGATGGACTTGCAATAGGTTATAGTCTTGCGCATGCAAGACTGCCATTAGGAGCAGCTTCACTTCCACATAGTCTGAAGGGCTCTGAACTTTATTATATCCTGCAAGGAAAAGGGCAGCTGTTTATCAATTCCGAGAATCGTGAACTGACTAAAGGAGATTCTGCCTTGGTGCCGCCCATGTCTATACAATATATTAAAAATATTGGAGAAGAAGAACTGCTTTTTCTCTGTATTGTAGAGCCTTTTTGGAGATTGGAAGATGAGGAACTGCCTTAAATCTTTTAAATTATCTTAACTAAATTCCCCGCAATCCCCAATGAGCTTTGGTTATCGAAAAATAAATCTATTGTTTTTACTGTTGCTGGTAAGTATAAAATTATCCGCTCAGGATGTTAATGCCTTGTTAAAGCAGCTTACAGAGGCCGAAAGAAATAAGGATGAACCAAAACTGCTTGCCGATTTGTACAATAAAATTGGAAGGGGCTATTTTGCCCTAAAAGATTATAGCGATTCAAAAGCAGCATTTGAAAAAGAACTCAGTTTAAGAAGATTATTGCCCGATACCGGAATTTTGATCATTCCCAAATCTAAAGTAATGTATAATCTTGTTGCATTGCGCAGACAGGAAGGGGCATATGAATCCGCATTTACACTTGCATCAGAATCAATAATACTAAATGAAAAACATTTTGGAAAAAAAACGCAGGAATTGGCAGATGCTCACAAACAACTGGCCGAAGTTGCATTCCTCTGGAACCGGCCTCTTCATTTTCAAAAACATTTTGACATCGCACTTCAGATACAAAAAAGTTTAATACCGACAGATACATTAAAAATTTCGGATTTATTGATTTTACAGGCTGGCGGATATGCGGAAACAGGGGACTATGAGAAAGTTGAATCAGTACTTCGCGAAGCCAGATTTTTATTGGAAAAATGCAGTAAAAAAGATCTCAACCTGCTTGCAAGGCTTTACAATAGTTTGGGAACTATCTGTGAGTACCAAAATAGACTGAGTGAGGCACTAATTTTTTCCAAAAAGGCACTCGACATCCGTTTGTCTATGGGAGGAGAATTGCAGACCGGTGTTGCCTGGCTTTATGGCAATATTGGTATGCAATATCAAAAGCAGCTTCAGTTGGAGGAGGCTATAATACACTATCGCAAAGGGCTTAAAATATATAGAGAATTGCTTGGTCCTGATAATCCAAAAACGCTTGATCTAATGCTTCGTCTCGCTACAGCATTACAGGAAAAAGGTGATTTGAGCTCCGCAAAAAAGATCTATGAAGAAATTATAACTGCTGATTTTGAAGTAACTCTGTTTCTGGCATACAGGCAGCTTGCACTGATTGCAGAACAGGAAGGCAATAATAATGCTGCAATGAATTTTCTGCTTTTGGTAGAAAAGGATCTATATCAACAATATGGAAGTCAACATCCTGATTTGGCAGCAATCTATCAGGATATGGCATTATGTTCAGGGTTTGATAATGCTAACAAAATAGATTACTTAAAAAAGTCACTTAGCTCAAATCGAATTTCCGGCAAAGTAGCCGATAAAGTGCTATATCTGCGGGGAATTTCATCACTTCTTTCTTTAGGCGTAAGTTTTACTGAAGATCAGCTTAATGAAGCTCATGAAATTGGCCGTAAATTACTCTCTGAATGTCGTCAGGAGTCAGACAAACAAAGGGTTTTGGAACTCCTGCATCGTTTTTTTGAGGCTGAATTATATTACAATTCCAGTCTTGAGAAAAAAGATTTTCAAAAAATATTTCAATGTTTTGAATCAGGAAAATCTGTGTTACTGACGGCTTCTTTTTCAGAGTCAGATGCTATGAAGTCTGCACTGGTACCCGAAACGCTTCAAATACAATACAAACAGATTAAAAATAACGCCATGTATTTTGAGCAGCAATGGTTGAAAGCTGAATTTTCAAAAGACAGTACAAATATGGTTTGGTTTAGAAAAGAGGCTGCAAAATATGCTGATTCTCTGAATTTGTTACGATCTAAATTGGCAAAATATTATCCAGAATACATTAGTAATCAAAATATTCTAAATGATATGGCCGTTTTGCCATTATTGGACAGTAATGAAGTTCTTCTGGATTATTTTGTTGGAGAACATCATGCATTTCTTTATGCAAAGTCTAGTAAAAATCAGTTGTTTAAAGTATTGGACAGCACTGTGACTAAGCAATTGCCCTTGTTTTTAGAACAGTTCTATAATCCGGAAAAACTTGAAAATAATATACAAAATACATTGGTTAACTATGTTTATTTGGGCAATTCTATTTCTACAGAATTGTTACCTCCCAAAGAATTTTTGAATGGGATAAAGCAACTGATAATAGTACCTGACGGTATTCTTTCCTATCTTCCTTTTGAGGCATTGTTGCAGCATAAAGTTATGGCCGACACGGCTTCATTTTCAAATCTGCCTTATCTTTTAAAATTTTACAATATACGTTATGCCTATAATTTGGCAATTTTGAGCAGACAAGAAAAAGCTTCTACAGTTAAAAATGCTGCAAAAATAAGTGCTTTTGCACCGCTTTACAGCAACGAAAGTTTGGAGCATATCCCTTTACCCGGCGCAATTGAAGAACTTACGCAATTGGAAAATAAGTTCGCCGGTAAATATGTCAAGAATAGATCACTGAATAAAAATGAATTATTGGCAGATATTAAAACATCACCGAAATTACTGCATTTGGCCATGCATGCTTTTGCTCCGGACAGTTCCGAAGCTTATCTGTTATTGTCCTCAAAAGAGGAGCGCATTTTTATGCATGAATTGATGTTATTGCCGCTAAGCAATACCCAACTTTTGGTGCTGAGTGCATGTCAGACGGGCATGGGCAGTTTTAGGAAAGGAGAGGGGCTGATGAGTTTGGGCCGTGGATTTGCTCACTCGGGTGTAGCGTCCATGGTAACTACGCTTTGGCCGCTGCATGATCGTTCTGCAGCTAAGCTGATGGGTGCTTTTTATCATTATTTGGATAAAGGTAACAGTAAATCTGAGGCAATGCGTCGGGCTAAATTGGATTTTATTGCAGATGCCGGAGAAATGACCGCACATCCGATCTATTGGGCTTCTCCGATTCTTTGGGGGAATGATAAAGCGCTTAAATTGGCAAAAAAGGAAAGTAATTATTGGATTTATTTTGTCTCAGTCTTCGCTTTATTGTTTTTGGTTTTCTTGTGTTTTATCTTTTTAAAAAGAAAAACTTAGATTGATTCCTTAATACTTGCTAACCAAAAATTCAAAACGGAATTACTATCCTTGTTGCGCAAATCTCAATAATGAAGCAGGTGACGATAAATATTTATTGAATTCATTTATAATACCGTATACTGGCAAGTAGGTGAAAATATTCACAAAACAAGCGCAAGATCCGGAATTGGGTGTTCCTATAGAATATTCTATACTCACCTATCAAAAAACATACAGATAGGCATTATCCACTGCATTAACCCAAACCTACCACAAATAAATTCTGCTTGCATGTTTTAATAAAAAAACATATATTTGTCCGTAAGATTTTAAATCATTTTATAAACACCAATAACACAGATGGCAGAAGAACTCCAACTCGAAAGCTTGAAAGAAATCAAAAAAGCGGATTATGTAAAAGCCTTTAAAAATAAGGCCGTTTGGAAAAAAGCAAAAGCAGTAATCATCCTAGTTGATTATAAGCTAGACGGCAAAAAATCGGTCATTGCCATTCCTTTTAGGAAGGAAACAGAAATGAAGGCCGAAATGAAACGTCTAAAGAAAGAGAAAATTCATATCCTAAAAAAATCGGGCGGTGGAACGATAGAATTCACCAAAACTGCAGAGGGCATGTCTGCCAAAGTCGAAATCCAAGTCGGTGGGCTTTCCACTGAAATGCTTTTGATGAAAGGGCAACCCCTATTTGATAAAATCAAAGTCAAACTCGAAGCCCTACAAACGGCAGAAGCGATGGCAGAAGCAGCCGAATCGGCAGCAGAAGTTGACCCTAATGAAAACTTGCCGGAAGATAATTTTAGCGATGTAGCGGAGGAGGAAATGGATGAGGAAGGAGAAGAAGTTGCTGAAGATGTAGCGGAAGAGGATGCTTCGGCGGCAGAAAAAAGGATAAAATTAGCCGCTAAGAAAGAGGAAGGCCGAGCAGCCATCACTAAAATGCTCGACAACCTCAATAAGATTGCTGATAAACTCAGCAACCTTAGTTAATCAACCCATAACCTATTTTCCATCAAAAAACCTGAATAAGAATGGCTAATTTAGAAAAAATAAATGCCCTAATTACTTCTTATGAATCTAATTTATTGGTCTTAAGAAAGTTATTCATGACAGATGATGATAAAGACACTGAAGAACAGAAAAAAATTGATCAAGTAGAAGCTTTGCTTGCGAAGGTTAAGCTGCAGCTTGACACCTCTCTTATTGCAAGTATAAAATCAGAAAGTATTGACACATCTACTCTGCAGAGAGAACCACAATTTACTTCTGATCCAGGAAAAAAATGGAACTTTGATACATTTTTAGAAGAAAGAAAGAAAGTTGTTGTTGATAGAAAAAGTATGACCAGTGAAGAAATAAAATACTTTGAAAATTATGAAAAAGTAGCTCAAGCTTATATTAATGCGAAAATGAAAAAATATAAGCCCGGTATAGAAAGCCCAATCACAGGTAAAGCACTAGCTGATTCCGCTTTAAAAACGTATATGAAGTATGGGGATATTGAAAAGGTTGTACCTGTAGAAATGATGTTATCGCAACTTCAGTTTGAGACTTTTTTTGGCAGTCTCGGAAACCGTGTAGGCAGTAAAAAATCTCCTTTTAATGTAGGGGTATATGATTCTAAAGATGCTCCTTTTTTAGACAAATTACCTGATGTTGCCGCCGGTATCGAAATGTATTTTGATTTAATGGCAGAGGATTATCTTTCTAATAAAACGCCCGAAGAGTTAGAAAACAATTTCACGAATGAAACAAATCAGAGGTATGCAACAGATTCGGGATATGAAGAAAAAATTAAAAGCCAATCTAATGCTGTCGAAAAATTTGCAGAAAAGGAAGGTTTAGAAATGCCTGATGAAGATGGCATTTCAGATGAAAAACCTATCAAAACAGAAATCAATAGCAATGAAAAACCTAAAATTTCGTCAGAGGGTACAATGGTCGTTCCTTCAGGCTGGGGTATTAACCAAATTGCCGTTTATTGCAATGTATCTGTTGATGATTTAAAATCATGGAACAAAGAAAAGGTTAAAACATATACTACGGACCAAGGTAAACAAGAGGGTTTTGCTGTAGGCGAAACAATTATCGTAAAAAAACAAACTACAACTCCTGTCATTGAGGAAACTAATGAAAAACCTGAAATTTCGCCAGAGGGTACAATGGTTGTTCCTTCAGGCTGGGGTATTAACCAAATTGCCGTTTATTGCAATGTATCTGTTGATGATTTGAAATTATGGAACAAAGAAAAGGTAAAAACATACACTACAAACCAAGGTAAACAAGAGGGTTTTGCTGTAGGAGAAACAATTATCGTAAAAAAACAAGCAAATCCTAATCCAAGTAACACTCTAAAAGCAATTGATCCTCTATGGATAACGAAGGCAAGGGGTTATATAGGAAAAAAAGAAACCAAAGTAAATGTAAAGGAAGATCCTTTTATAAAAATGCTATTTGAAGCAAGAGGAAATGTATATAAAGAATGGGCAGAAAATAGAACCGTCAGTGAAGCTAATTGGTGTGCTGCATTCGTTTCTTATTGTCTTGAAAATGGGGGACAGACAGCTCTAAGTGGTTATGATGGAATACGTGCAAAATCATACTTAAATTTTGGCACTCCTGTTGATAAACCAGTAATTGGTGCAATTGCTGTATTTCCACGTGAAGGAGGAGGACATGTAGGATTCGTAGTTGCTGGGAAGGACGGTCAGCTTGACATATTAGGTGGAAACCAAAGCAATTCAGTTTGCATAAAAACATTTAGCGAATCAAGTGCACTAGGTTTTGTCATTCCCTCTGGCTGGATTGTTCCTGAGGGCAATAAACTTTAAATATACCTGGGCTGTCAAGTACAATATAAACTTACTTGACAGCCTTTTCAATTAACAATTATGAAATATTTTTTAACATTTATTCTTACGGTTTCATTCCTTTGCATTAACTGTACAAGGAGTAATACTAATAGCCAAAACACAAAATATTCGTCCATTGATGACAATATTGGCCATCGCTACACACTAATCGGCGATTTCAATGGAGATGGGCAACTAGACACACTCATAGAGTCTTATCAGCATAAACAGACAAATCAGGAAATTCCAAAACTTCAAATAGGTGCAAGACTTAATAAAGAGGCCATCACCAAAATTATGGCTCAAGAACCTAAAACTTCTTTGATTTCAAAAAATAATACGATTTCAAACTACCTAATCAGTGCGGAGCCTCAACAATTAGGACTAGCCCATTTAAAAAATGAAGGGGATCTCAACGGGGATGGCGCTGATGATATTAGTTATGTTGTATTATGGGCAGATATGTCTAGCTCAAACAAATGTCATTTGCTTTCTTGGAATGGTAAAAATTGGGTTGAACTTAGTAAGTTTGATATTAGAGACGATATGCTCGCTCCGCTACCCACACAAAAAGAAGAACCTGTTACAAATAATTTTATTCAAAAATTAGATAGTAATTTGGTTAGAATTCATTGGGTTAATGAAGAAGGCTTGGAGGAGTTTAGTATGGTCAACCTAAAAACAGCGAAAAAAATACCTGCCAATAATATTCCGGTAGACGATCGTTTTGTTATTATTGGAGACTCTATCAATATTCCTTCTTTTGAGCTTAATTTTGATTTGAGCTCGGAAATAGACAAATTACTGAATAGCAAAAAAGAAAGCTTGATGGTACAAATTGATTTGATTGCTAAGCCTTTGGCTAATCTCAGCACTAGTCAAAAGAACTACTATGATGATGAAATGGATGAAATTAAACTTGGTTCCTTTACTTTTGAACTTTATAAGGATGGAAAATTTATTTTTGCCAACCAAAAAATAAGTAGAGTGGCTTTTGAATCCATTCAAAATTTGAATTTTGATGTCTCCAT
>JBIKQC010000345.1:0-5552 GCA_044349855.1 Saprospira sp. | reverse complement strand
TGCATTACTTTATATTTAAACTTGTAATTTGTTGCTATAGATTGCATTTTTATGATTACTTATGCAATACTTCTTTATCGAATATTTGCGCAAGTTGGGGATAATTTGCGCAAACACAGCTGTTAGTGCATCATTGTAAAAAGACACGTAAATTCATAATCGACACGACTGACCAAAATTTAACCATAATATTACAAACAGGTTCTACAAAAAGATAAATTAAAAAATAAAAAACATGAAACAATTGCTCTTCACAATACTGACGCTGTTCTACCTGAATGGTGTATTTGCTCAATCTCACAATCCGGGACCAAATTCAAATTGCAAATTGAATAAAAACTATAGTCCCAATATCGAAAAAATTATGTGCCCAGCTTGCGAAAATATTACTAAAAAGGAAAAAGAAGCTAAAGCAGCCGAAGATAAAAGACGTTTTGATATTTTAGTTGCCAAAGAAAAAGCAGAGAAAGATGCTTTTGAGAAAGAAAGGTTAGAAAAAATAGCTGAAGACAAAAAGACTGCAGAGGCTGGTAAGGTTTATATTAGTGTGAATACAACCATTACAAATTCTGTTGTAAATAACGCCAAAAAAAAAGAAGCCTTAAAGCTTGAAAAAAATTATTTTTATTCTGTAGGAGGGAATGATAATCAAGGATTAGTAGAAAGCTATGAATTTCATAAGTTTAATGGTTTTGTCGTTAATGGCGATACAATTTTTAATAATCATGAATTTAAAAACTGTATAGGTGTGATGACATATCCTGAAATTAATAAATTTAATTTCCCTCCAAACATCGGTATTGTGAAATTAAATGAAGAAAAAACTATTCCTTTCACCAACAGTTCCGGAACACATTATAATAAATATCCCATTTCAGATTTAGTAGACATTAGCGGAAAAAGAATTTTGAATGATGATAACATTTCGTATATCCTGCATCTTGTGGACGATTACTTTGTACTTTTAAAAGGGATGACCAGTTTGGTAGGAAATAAAAACGCTTTTGATGGAGTAGATATTTATAATTTAAAAACAGGTATAAGTTACCCTGTACAAAAGGGATACGCAACTCACAATAGAGGAATTTATCATAGAGTTTTAATTTCTAGCCATTTAAACGAGGTTTATCCACATAGAAAAGAAGATTTAAAGCCAAAAGGCAGCTATAAAGCCTTTTTTGTTACCGAGGTTTGGAGTAAACAATATATATTTTATTACATTAACAATAATGGGGAAATAGAACGCCAAGAAGTAAATCTCTAATTGCTAAAGAAATTGACACCTATGAAAAAAATAATCGTAATAATATTACCCACTATAATGATGTTAACAACACATGCCCAAACTATCCCATACGAAAAACTCGATTCTATTTCAGATGCAATAAGCAAACTGCAAACAGAGGCAAACGGGAGAGGGTTTAATGATGTTGATAAACATTATGAAATCAGTTTTCCAACTGAAAATTTTAGAATTTTATTTAGCGACCAACTTGCCTATAAAACAGTTTATAAAAAATTGGACGAAAAAGAAATTTTGGTATTTACAGAAAACATTGATTTGTCAGAGGCGACAGGTATTATCAAACAAACGTCTTACACTAATATCATTGGTATTAAACTTTATTTTCCAAAAGGATATTTAAAATCACAAATTTTTGAGAATGGCATTCTTACCAACACAGTCACAGAAGATTACTTAGAGTTCTATACCAAAATTGAACAAAGAGAACAACTTTACAAAAGTATTTTAGATGCATGTAATATCTTACAAATTGCAAAAGGTTCCACAACCAAAGAAAAAATAGTGGAAGAAGACAAGGATTATAGTTCACTTTCGAATGAGAATTTTACTAAAAAGTATCCTAATTCGTTAAAAACTATGCAGGCTAAGCTGTTTATCAAACAGAAGGAAGAGGAAAGATTAGAAAAGGAAAGATTGGAAACATTAAAACAATTAAAAATTTCAAATTTTATTGACAGCATTTGCAATGTTTATAAATTTAAAGTAAGGATGAAGGAAACTGAATTCAGAAATTTTAATTCAGAAGCCAACAACATGATGACTACAAGAAATTATGGAGATGGGTTTGGCAATACCACAAGTAATGTATATTCTCAACGGAAAAATAATACATTAGGTTCCTCCACAGTTTCATTTGATAAAAAAGGTGAACTTATATCCTATACTTACATCATTATCAGAGGAAAGAAAAACCAAGCAGAACTCATGGAATATTACCAAGAAATATTAAAGCAAATAGAAGCTGTAATACCCAAAGAATTTGTAACAAAAAGTGATAATTCTATTAAGATATATTACAATAAGAAGAATATTGAGATTTATTATAATTTCTTATTCAATCCTTACACAAATGTAAATGAAGCTTATATACACTTTTTGGCTATAGACAGATGAAACTCTGATTGGAATAATACCTCCAAAATGAAAACACAAATAGTGGTTAAAATAAAAGAAAGGCGAACGCATAACAGCTAGAGTTTCTTTACCAGCGCAGCACAAACAATGATCTCGTCATTCGAAAAAGAGAACGGAACCTTAGCTCCGGACAACTACGGACTTATCGACACTAATGCTTAGAGATACACAGAGAGGACTTAGGTCCTCTTTTTTGTTTTTAGATCCTAGAATTATGTTAATTGTATTATAACATGTTTTGTTTCTGCAGAATTTCACTGATAATTTCCCCGGTTTGCAGCTCCAAAAATTGAATAGAGCTCCGTAGGAGCGGCATTTTAAAAAATGGTTAATAATAAATAAAATGCCCCCCTACAGGGTTCTTTTCGTTCGCAGCTTTCGCTGCTACAAAAATATCGCCTATGGAGCTGTTCCTGAACTAATTTGAGTTTTGTTAAAACATTAAATTAATGAAATTGATAAATATATAACATACCCTACGTCAATTCAAAGATAACATAACACTAATTACCAGCAGTAATATTTTCAAATCTTCAAATTAGCTCATTTTCAAATCAATAACTCCCCTACCCACAAATCAATTTTTACATTTTTTCCTAAAAAGTGTATCTTTGTAAAGTTAAAAAGATCAGGAATTGCTACCGAAGCTTTAGCTAACCAAAAGTGCCGGTTCAGTTAAATGATCCTAATGTCTATCTGTTTTGTGCTTCTATTAAATTTTGGTACTAGGTTCAAGTTCAGTTCTTCGATTGAACATTTGTCCTAAAAATCCTCCACTTTGCAATGCCCGAAATCGTTACGGGCAGGTTAAATATAAATCCACGCTTCAACTGTGACTTTTATACCATGAACTTTAATCATTATTAATCCAACTAAGATTTTTATACATACCTAAATGAAATCAAAGAAACTATATCTAATTTGCCTCTTTCCCATATTTCTTTACAGTTGCTTCCCGCCAAGAGCATTATTTCTGGGAAATCCAGATGAAAAAGATATTGCAAGATTTAATAGTGCCATTATTCATTCCGGAAATGAGTGCTTTGAATTTAAAAAAGAACATCCCCTTTCAGGTAAAAATATTAAGATAGATGACTGGACAAAGGACATTCCATTTTTTATGCCGTTGGATAAATTTGCACCTTCCCATAAAATCAGAAGTTTACTCATCATACAAAATGACACCATAAAGTATGAATATAACAGCGAAAATGTCAATGATAAGACACTCCACGCTTCATATTCCATAGCAAAATCATTTACATCTACACTGATAGGCATAGCGATAGATGAAGGACATATTCTAAGCGAAAAGGAAGTAGTGATAAAGTATATTCCCGAATTAAAGGATGAGCCTTATGCTGAACAATTAACCATTGAACACTTGCTTAACCACACTTCTGGCATAAAATACAATCTGGCCATGGACGCAACAATTTATTATGGCAGAAATTCGCTAAAAGCATTGAATAAAATTAAGTTTGAATGCATTCCTGGAACAAAACAACATTACCTCAATATAAATAGTGAATTACTTGGAATAATTCTAAAGCGTGCCACCGGAATCTCACCATCTGCCTACCTTGAAGATAAAATTTGGAAACCAATTCAAATGTGTGCTAATGGAGTATGGTCTGTTGATGAGAAAAACCATTTTGAAAAAAGTTTTTGCTGTATCGGAGCAACAGCATTAGATTATGCCAAGTTCGGAAGACTCTATTTGAATAAAGGGCTATGGAACGGAAAACAAATTATAAGCGAAAGCTGGTATAATAAATCGATTAGCAGAGACACTTCAAACGGAAGTAGTTTTAATTATAACTATTGTTGGCACGTCGGACTTAAAGAATATGGAGATTTTATGGCAATAGGATTGTATAAGCAGCACATTTATATCAATCCGCAAAAAAAACTACTGATTGTTGTATTTAATGATAAAGAAAAAGCATTGGCGGCTGAGCGTTTAAATTGGTGGCATTTTTTCAGGCAAATAGCTGATCAACTTTAAAAGCTGCCTGAAAGGACTTTTATTGGTTGGAGCGGTGCTTTTTGTTTATTTTATGAGTATCAACGAAGGGCACAATGAAGCAGAAATAAGAACTATTGCCTTCACTACTCTGGTCTTAGGTAATGTTTGATTCTGCAAAATGGAAGAATGGCTGCATTGATGGCTTTTATAATGATCGTGAACCAATGCTAACTGATTTAATTCAAAATCATTTAAAAATTGGTATTTCACAAAAAGAAGTTCTAAACATTCTTGGAGAGCCGAATGACATAGACGAAAAGAAAAACATTTAAAGCTGCGAATTCTTTATAAAATACGGAGGAATTGATCCATGCGAAATTAAATAATTAGACATTGAATTTAAAGATTCTAAAGTTATCAAATTTGGTCACTATGGATACCCGCCATTTTATTGGTTTTGTTTTTTTAGGTCTGTTTTGTGCTTAAACCAATATTCGTTCCTAGTATGATCATTTGTGGTAAAAAGCCCGCCCTTCGCAAAGCTGCAAAACGTTATGCCTCATGCTAAAAAAAACAGACCATGAAATTATTCACATACATATTATTTCTTTTTCCTTGCTTGACTTTTGCACAGACGGACAATGAAAAACTGGTTGACAGTTTGAAATGTACAACAGATGTACCTTTCTTAGACCCTCACCACTATTTAAAGAATTTTGGTTGTGGTGACAGTTTATTTTGGAAAATCGTAAATCAAAAAAAAGAAATAGTTCCCTTACTCCTAAACAAACTGACCGATACAACAAAGACGAATATAACCATCCCAATAATTGGCGGAAAATATACTGTTGCTGATATTGCGTACGCAGCAATAAGAGAAATAATAGCAGGAATGCCCACCTTTGATCAATTACTTAGTTTAAGCGTTGACTGCGATGGTGGCAGAAGCCACTACTGGGAGCTCACAAAGTATTTTATGTATAGGGAGTCTTTAAAAAATGAATTAGAAAAATGGTGTAAGAAAAATGAAATTGACTTCATCTGGGTATCAAGTAATGAGTTTTTGACCTGCGACTGTGATGGAAAACATCCAAGTGGTGGTCACTATGAATTAAAGAAATGAAAGCAGGAGCGCAATACAGC